>JADGOU010000163.1 GCA_017882835.1 Frankiaceae bacterium
CGGTACGGCGATCACCTGATGGCGCAGCGCGATCCGACGCAGCGCGGTCGACCAGTCGCCGCGGTCGAGGAAGTCGGACAGCACGATCACCTGGCCGCGCCGCTGCTGGGTGCGGTGCAGTCGGGTCAGGGCGGCGGCCAGGTCCGCGCCCGCGGCCGGCCCGGATCCGCGGCGGGGGGTGTCGTAGACCGCCGCGAGGGCCGCCATCAGTGCCCGCGGACCGCTGCGCGCCGGTATCCGCAGCAGCTTCTCGCCGCCGGCGACCAGCACGCCGAACCGGTTACCCGCGCGCACGCTCAGGGATCCAAAGGCGGCCAGCGCCGCCAGCACCACCTCGCGCTTCTCCCGGCGCGCCGTACCGAAGTCCAGACTGGCCGACCGGTCGGCCACGACCCACGTCTCCAGCTCCCGGTCCGCATCGGTTGTGCGCACGTGTGGGGCCAGGGCACGGGCGCTCAGGTTCCAGTCGATCCGACGGGCGTCGTCCCCGGGCTGGTACGCCCGCGCGCCCGCGGGTTCGGTACCCGGACCGACCGCGCGGGCGAGGTAGTCGCCGCTGAGCAGGCCGTCGAGCCGCCGAGTGACGTCGAGCTCGAGTCGCCGCAGCACCGCCGCCCGCCCGGCGACCTCGGCCGGCGGCGCAGAGACGGGCCGGCGGGCCGCGGGCCGCGACCGCCGGGCACCACCGCGGATCGGCAGAACGCGACCCACCCCGGTCACCCGGTCACCCGGTCATCCGGTCGCCCCCAGCCCGCCGGCGAGTGGACGTGCACCGGGGCGGGTGGCGACGGTAGCGGCGGTGCGGTCATCCGTGATGCGGTTGTCCGCCTCGTCCTGGTGCGGGGCGACGCGCGGCGCCGGCACTCCCGCCAGCACGGCGGCCACCACGTCGTCGACCTTGGTTCCCTCGGCCAGCGCGTCGTAGCTGAGCAGCAGTCGGTGCCGTAGCACCTCGGGCGCCACGTCGTACACGTCCTGGGGGACCAAGAACCGTCGACCGCGCAGGACCGCGAGGGCCCGGCCGGCCGCGAGCAGCCCCAGCGTCCCGCGCGGGCTGGCGCCCAAGGCGATCTGGTTCGCCAAGTCCGGCAGTCCCCACCGGGCCGGGTCGCGGGTGGCCATGACCATGCGGACGGCGTAGTCGGCCACGGCGTGATGCACGAAGACGTCGTCGACGACGGCCTGCAGGGCTACCAACTGCTCCGCGGAGAGCACCCGGTCGGCGTGCGGAGTATGGCCGCCCATCCGCCGCGCGATCTCCGTCTCCTCAGCGTACGACGGGTGCTGGACGACGATGTGCATCAGGAACCGGTCGCGGGCCGCCTCCGGCAAGGCGTACACACCCTCGGACTCGATCGGGTTCTGGGTCGCCAGGACCAGGAAGGGTTGCGGTACGACGCGGGTCGACCCACCGATGGACACCTGGCCCTCCGCCATGACCTCCAGCAGCGCAGACTGCACCTTGGCGGGTGCCCGGTTGATCTCGTCGGCGAGGACCAGGTTGGCGAACACCGGCCCCCACTCGATGTCAAACTCCTCCGCAGACGGCCGCCAGATCCGGGTGCCGACGATGTCGGCCGGCACCAGGTCGGGGGTGAACTGAAGCCGGGCAAACGCACCCCCGACGACGGTGGCCAGCGTGGACACCGTGAGGGTCTTGGCCAGCCCGGGCACGCCTTCGATCAGGCAGTGACCCCGGGCGAGCAGGCACACCAGCGCGCGTTCGACCAACCGGTCCTGGCCGACGATGACCCGCTTCACCTGGAAGAGGGCGTCCTCGAGCGCCGCGGCGCTGCCGCCGCGAACCGGCTCCGCCGCAGGTGCGGACGGGTGGTCTACGGATGCCATAGGTCCTTCTCGATCCGCTCCGTCGTACCCGGGCAGTAGCGGCTGGCGGCGCCGGCCGCCGATCAGCTGGTGGGTGTACTCGGCGCCGATGACGGGGCCTGGGTGGCCGGCGCCTGACCGCCCGAGTTGGCGTCTTCCTGCGCCTCCCGCTCCGGGCTCTCGGCCTTCTCGTGCGCCGGGTCCTCGTTCGACCCGCCGCGCCAACCGTGCCCGCCGCCCCGGAAAGCCTGACCCGAATCTTCGGCGGCCTCCTGCTCTGGGGATTCCGCGGACTCGTGCGTGGGATCTTCGTTCGGCGTGAACGTGCCGCCGCCCTTGGGCGTGGGCTGCGCTGGACTAGTCGCCGATGGCGACGGACTCGTGGCCGGCGCGGCGCTGGCAAACCCGGAGATACCCAGGGCCAGACCTGCCAGGCCGCCTCCGGCCAGACCGATCGCGAAGGTGGTGAGAGCAGGGGGTTTGCGCATGATGCCTCCAGCAGCGGCCGCGGTCGCTCGCCGCGGTGTCTTCCTAGATTCGGTCCCCGACGTATGGACGACCTCGCAACCGACTGAGAGTCCGCTGTGAGTCCGCCTCGCCATGGTGCGACCGGGGCTGCCCGGCGGGACCGTGGTGAGGCACTAAAGGTGTCGGCAGCACGGCGCGTCCGCAATCCGGGCCGCAGCGAGCTGGGGAAGGACGGACAGTGACCGAGCACTTGGACCGTCCGCCGGACCCGGCGGCCAGTACGCCGCCAACGGTCACGCCGGTGATGCCGCCGCCCGGGTGGTATCAGGACCCGTGGGCGGTAGGTCAGCGCCGGTACTGGACCGGCTCTACCTGGACCGCTGACGTCTTTCCGGACGGCTCCCCCGACGGCTCTGGCGCTCAAGCGCGGCCGATGCCGGGACGGTTGGCGGACCCCGCCGCTCGGCCGACGGTAGCCAGTCCGGTACCGCCGGCCGCCCCGCAGTGGGTGCCGCCGACAGCCGGGACCGCGACCGTGACGCCGTCAAGGGCGGCAGTGGCGCCGCCGCCGCCACCGCAACCGGCTTCGGCACCGCCCCGCTCCGAGCGGCTGCGCTCCGCGGCGCTGCTGGCGGCCGGCCTGGTGGTGGGCTTCCTGGTGGTGCTGTGGGTTGTCAACGTCGTCGCCGGGACGTCTCGCTCGACTCGGCCGGCCGCCGCCCGCCCGGTCACCCCTACCGCCCCGGCACCGACTCCGATCCCCGCCGATCCGGCCCAGTCCGCCCTAGCCAAGATCGTAGTGCAGCCGGCGGACGTGGCGGCCACCTTCACCGTGGGCCCGGTTCTCGGCGGCCGGCAGGTTGGCGGGCACCCCTCGCTCGACCTTTGCGGCGCAAACTTCGCCAGTGAGTCGCTGCGCACGGCTCGGCTCCAGGTCAGCGCCGTCGACACTGTCGGCACCGAGGTCCTCAGCACCGAAGCCGTCCGGTACATCAGTGTGGACGCGACCGCGCAGGCCTTTGCCGAGCTACGGGAGGCGGCGGCCGGCTGTCCGACAACCCCCGTGGCGAGCCCTGGCGAGCCTGCGTTCGCGACCCGGTTCAACCCGGCGCCGGACACAGCATGGCCGCAGGCTTCCACCGTGGAGCGGCTGGCGTTCGACTTCGTTGCCACTAACACGTCCGGGGAGACCCAGCACGTGATCGGCGTCTACCTGCGGCGCGGACGCGTGCTGGAAGGCGTGTACTTCCTCCGGCCGGACGGCAGCCAGAGCCCGGTCGCCGGTCAGACCTCCGTGGCCGACATCGTCGGCGTGTTCGCTGGGCGGATCGCGCAGCTGCCGGCCGCCGTGACCGACGGTCCCTGACCCTCGGCTGACTCCGCGGCACGACCCGGGGCGTCCCGCCGTCGACGTCCGTTATCACTCGTTCGGGCCGACCACCGGAGTCCTTCAGCCCACCGCGACACGGCTCGCCCGCACCGGCTACCCCGCCCCGCTGAAAGCCGTGACACTCGCGCCGAGCCCCGCAGCCAGTGCCCACCCGGGCCCGAGCAGACGGCGAGCCGGTTCGAGATCGACATGCAGGGCTTAGTGGTCGGCGCCGGAAGTTCGTGGGGGTCGGGCGGCCTTCGTGATCGGCGCTTGTCGTCACCGTCAACGCGGGCGAGGGAGGTCGTCGAGGTCGGTGGCGGTGAACCTCCAGTCGAAGGTGGTCGCGGTGGCGTTGTCGCGCCGCCCGCCGGTGCGTCCTTGGCGACCGCGTGTGGATCGTGGTGCGGCTGGTGTCCGCGACACGCCGTACGACCGTGCACTGATCGCACCACGATCGCGGCAGGCCCGCGCCGGCGGCCCGCGCCGGCGGCCCGCGCCGGCGGGCCGCGCGACAAAGGGCTCGAGACGAAAGGCCCATGACGTACTTCCGGGCGGCAGCCAGTTCCCCCCACGAACTTTCGGTGGCGACCAGTAAGGGGGACACGCATGGCACTTCTACGTATCAGGGGGCGAGTCAGGCATTTCTATTGTCAGGTAAGGCGCGGCTCATACCACATGGCCGAGGGCGAGATGGGCCGCGTAACGGAGGGACCGTGAGTGACAAGCCGCACGAAAAGCCATCTCGCCCCTAACTCTTGACCGGAGCAGGCGCGGCTGGTGCCGCCCGTGTTGCCCCTTCCACCGGCGGCGCACTGGGCAGGCCGGGCGCCGAGGGTGAGCATTCGCTGCATCGTGGTTCGCCTCAGCAGCAGCGCGCTCGGTGAACGCGTCCCGGCCGTTGGGATCGCGATGACGCCGAACGCCGCGCCCCGGGCGGGAGCCGGGGCCAGCTCCGGAACGGTCGCAATCGGACGAGGAACAACGACCGGCCGCCGCCGGGACCAGCAGCGCACTCAATGATCTTGTATCACAACGGATCCTCCTACGAATACGTAGCACACCGCGTGCTATAATGGGGAGGTGGAACGCATCGGTGTCCGGGAACTTCGTCAGAACGCGTCGCGATATATCGCGCTGGTGAAGGCGGGCGAGACCGTGGAAGTGACCGAACGGGGCGTACTGGTCGCCCTACTGGTGTCGCCCCAACGCTCCCAGACCACGAGAGATCGGCTGGTCGCCGCCGGAAGGCTCATCCCCGCGCCCAACCCGACCGGGCGCCTCCGGTCACCTCGGCCCGTGCCGATCGCCGCCGGCGAGCCGACCAACCAGGAACTGCTCGACGCCGAGCGCGAGGAACGGCTGTGATCTACCTGGACTCCTCGGCGCTGATGAAGTTGGTTCGGCAGGAGGATGAAACCGCGGCGCTGCGTGAATGGCTGAGCGTGCGCCCTGAGCAACCAGTGGTCACCAGCGAACTGGGACGGGTCGAGGTTCTGCGGGCCGCGCGGCGGGTCGGTGGCCAGGTCTCGACGGAGGCTCGTGCGGTGGTCGGCGACCTCGACCTGGTCCCTCTCGACCGCGCGGTACAAGACCTCGCCGGCGACATCGCCAATCCACTGGTGCGCACCCTCGACGCACTGCACCTGGCTTCAGCGGTACTGCTCAGCGAGGAGCTGACAGCATTCATCGCGTATGACCACCGACTTGCGACCGCGGCCCAGGCCGCCGGCCTGGTCGTCGCCACACCCGGCCAGCACCCACCGCCGCCCCAAGAGCGCTGAAGCGGGCGGTCACCGTCGCGGCGGCAACGCTGTCCACCCGGGATCGTCTCGCGGCACGTCCTTACGCGAGGAACTGCAGGATCTTCTGGTTGAGCCGGTCGGCATTGACCGTCGGGATGGTGTGGTGGGTGGCGTCGGGCGGGACTCCGACGTCAGCGTTCGGCAGGAGCCGCCGCGTGTTGCGTGCCGCCTTGCGGACGTCTAGCGCCTGGGAGTGGCTCGGCGAGCAGCACGAGCGCGGAGACCGTGAGGGCACGCAACCGGTGCCCTCCGGTCCTGCTCAAGCACAGCCGCGAGACCTTCAACCTGCCATCCGACATCGACGGCCTAGCAGCCCTGCCGGGCTGGCGTCGCACAACCAAGGTTCCGGCCTTGCTTGGGGGGACATGTCAGGCCAGGGATACCGGCAGCGAGAGGTAACCGCGCAGGGTGAGACTGTTGCGGCGCTCCAAGGGGCCGCCGAGGGCGATCCGCGAATACCGCTCGAACAGCGCCGGCAGCGCGACCTGGGCCTCCAACCGGGCAAGTGCCGCTCCAAGGCAGTAGTGGATGCCGCCACCGAAGGACAACGGCGCGTTGTCCGCCCGGGCTAGGTCGAGCCGATCCGGGTCCGGGAAGCGGGCCGGGTCCCGGTTGGCCGCGCCCAGGTAGGCCAACACGGGGTTCCCTTAGCAGCGGAGCGAATCTGGTCCCTTCGGCGTGGCGGGGCTTGCTCAGGCAGCCGGTGACCGGAGCGATCGGTGTCCCTGGCGGCGCAGCTCGCGGTCGACGTCGAAGGTGTAGCTGCCGTAGCAGTTGGCTGGGCCGCTACCGCTTCCCGGTGCTGACCCCAGGCGCGAGCCTGCGCCCGCTGCGCGACCCGCACGCCGATGACGACGAGGCATAACGACAGCGCCCGGCGACACCCTGGTCATCTGGCGGATCGACCGGCTCGGCCGCAACCTGCGCGACCTCATCGACATCGTCACCACCCTGCAAGCCCGCGGGGTTGGGGTCCGGTCGCTGAGCAACGGGCTGGTCGACACCACCACCGCGCACGGCGCCGTCGTGTTCGGGACGTTCGCCCTGATGGCCGAGTACGAGGCCGCCCTCATCCGTGAACGCACTCAGGCCGGGCTCGCCGCCGCCCGCGCCCGCGGTCGCAAGGGTGGGCGGAAACCCAAGATGACCCCCGAGCTGATCGGGAAGGCCCAACGCATGTACGACGCTCGCCAATTCACCATGGCCGAATCGCCGCCTCCTGCGCCGTCACCCCGATGACGATCTACCGCAACATCCGCACCGGCGAACCCACGCCCTGACCCACGCCCGGCGATCCCGGGCCATCAGACCCGTCCTTCAAGATCGCCACTAGCGCTAACGG
>JADGOU010000164.1 GCA_017882835.1 Frankiaceae bacterium
GATGCCGGTGTGGCCCAGCGAGTAGCGCCCCGGCTGCGGCCAGACGCACAGCCCGTGCGGTCCCTTGCCGACCGGAATGCGATGGATCAGCTTGCCGGTGCGGGTGTCCACGGCGTACACGACCGAGCTGTACCGGCCGGACAGCCACAGCACGTTGCCGTCCACGCTGACCCCGCCCATGTCCGGGCTGTCGGTGCGGTTGCCGAGATCCCAGGTGGCGGTGATCTTCCCGGTGGCGAAGTCGACCACCGATATGGTGCCCTCGCCCCGGTTCGAGACGTACATCACGCTGGCGTCCCGGCTGGGGTACAGCCCGTGCGCGCCCTTGCCCGTGGGCAGGAACCCGGTCTTGGTGAACGCGGCGCCGTCGACGATGTGCAGGCCGTTGGCCTGCATGTCCGCGACGTAGAACGTCGTGCCGGCGGGGTCCAGCTTGATGTCCTGCGGCATGCCACCGGTGGTGATGTAGCCGATCACCTCTTGCGTGCCCAGGTCGAGCTTGACCAGCTTGCCGGCGAACTCGCAGGTGCCGATCAGATAGCTGTCGTCGGCGGCGAAGTCGATGTGGTCGATGCCCTTGCAGTCCACCTTCACGGACTTCACCAGCGCGAACGTGTGCGGGTCGCGGAAGTCCAGCCGCTGCAGAGCCTCGGCGACGACGATCGCGTACTTTCCGTCCGGCGTGAAGTACATGTTGTACGGGTCGTCCACCGGGATCTCGGCACCTGGCTTGCCAGTGCGAGGGTCGATCGGCGTCAGGCTGTTGCCGGAGTTGTTCGTGACGTACAGCGTCGCCAGGTCCCACGCCGGCACCACGTGCTGGGGCATGCGGCCGACCGGGAAGTGGTCCACCACCTGGTACGTCGCGGGGTCGATGACATCGACGGTGTTGCTCTCGCCGTTGGGCACGTAGACCAGCGGCTTGGCTTCCTTCGCTGGACCGGTGAGCATGCCAGCACCAGCAGCGGCGTAGATGTTGCGGGTCGGCGTCACCGGTGCCCCGGTCGGGGTGGGCGCCGCCGACGCGGTAGGGCTGCTGCCGGCGCCCGGCGCGGCGGCCGATGTGCTGCCCTCCGCCGGCTGGGTGGACGCATGGCCGCCCCCGTTGGTGCCGGCTGCCTCGTGCCCGCTGGCACCGCCGCCACCGCAGGCCGCCAGACCGAGGGTCAGCGCCACGGCGGAAGTCCAGGCGGCAGCACGGCGGCGCGGCGCGAACATCACGACCAATCTGGGCAACGGCAGGGCCGTTGCTCATGGTAGGGACTGTGCCCACCGGAGATGGCAGGTGGCCGTCAACAGCGGTCCGTCGCTGCCTCAACACGGCGATCGCCGGCGTCGTACGGTCGGCAGATGGCATTCGACCTCGACTACTTCCTTGCCCTGCCCCGGGCCGCTGGACTAGCGCTCTCGCCCGACGGCAACCGACTGGTCACGTCGGTGGGCACGCTGAACCCGGACCGCACCAAGTACGTGACCGCGCTGTGGGAGCTCGACCCGAGCGGAGTTCGACCCCCGCGTCGGCTCACTCGGTCGGAAGCCGGCGAGGCAGCGCCGGCCTTCCTACCGGACGACTCGCTGGTGTTCACCTCCAGCCGCTCGGACCCGGAGGGGAAGAAGGCTGACCGGGTCGACGAGCCAACTCGGCTGTGGCTGCTCCCGGCTGGCGGCGGGGAGGCTCGCCCGGTCGCGGATCCGCCTGGGGGTGTGGATGGCCTGGCGACCGCGCGCTGCGCCCCCACGGTGGTCGTCCAGTGCGGCGTCTTCGCGGGCTGCCAGGATGCGGACGCCGACCGGGCGCGGGAGCAGTCCCGGCGCGATGCTGGGGTGCGCGGCGTGCTGTTCGAGGAGTATCCGATCAAGTACTGGGATCACGAGCTCGGCCCTCGGGAGCCCCGGCTGCACGCCACCGCGGTCGACCCGGCCGAGCTGGCGAGCGTCGTCGCGGAGCCGACCGACAGGTCGGCGGAGCTCGTCGACCTGACCCCGGTGCCTGGCCGGGCCCTGGACAACGCCGAGTTCGCCCTGACTCCGGACGGGCGCACGGTGGTCACCACCTGGTTGACCGGCGCCCTGCTCGACCGGGCACCCGACCTGGTCGCCATCGACGTCACCACCAAGGCGCGCCGAGTGCTGGCCACCGCGCCCCGCACCCACCACGCCGCCCCCGCGGTGTCTCCGGACGGGCGCTGGGTGGTCTGCGTCCGGGAAACCGCCGGTACGCCGGATCGCGCCGACGACACCACCCTGTGGCTGGTCGAGCTGGCCACCGGGGCCGGTCGCAACCCCACCCCCGACCTCGACCTGGGGCCCACAGCGCCGGTCTGGGCTGCGGATTCCACCGCGGTCTTCTTCGTCGCGGACCTTGGTGGCCGCGCCCCTGTCTTCCGCGTGCAGCTCGACACCGGCGAGGTCACCCGGCTCACCACCGACGGTGCCTACACCGACCTGTGCCCGGCCCCAGACGGCCGCACCGTCTACGCCCTGCGGTCCACCTGGGACACACCGCCGCAGGCGGTCGCGCTGGACGCTACCGCGGTCGACCAGCCGGCCCCACAGTTGCTGCCCACGCCGGGGCTACCCCTCGACGTACCGGGTTCGCTGACGGAGGTGCTGGCCATCGCGGACGACGGCGCCCCGGTCCGGTCTTGGCTGATCCTCCCGCCGGGGGTAAGCGCCGATTCCCCGGCTCCGCTGCTGGTGTGGATCCACGGCGGGCCAATGCACTCCTGGAGCGCCTGGTCCTGGCGATGGAACCCACACCTGCTCGCCGCCCGCGGCTACGCCGTCCTGCTACCCGACCCGGCGCTGTCAACCGGCTACGGCCGGGCGTTCGTGCAACGCGGCTGGGGGTCCTGGGGGCAAGCGCCCTACACCGACCTGCTGGCCGCGGTTGACGCCGCCGAGGCGCGGCCCGACATCGACGCCAGCCGAACGGCCGCGATGGGCGGGTCCTTTGGCGGCTATATGGCGAACTGGGTGGCCGGTCACACCGACCGCTTCCGGTGCATCGTGACCCACGCCAGCATCTGGGCACTCGAGCAGTTCCACGGCACGACCGACAACGCCGCCTACTGGGAGTATCAGTTCGGCGATCCCTATGTCGACGACAGTCGGTACGTCGAGAACTCCCCGAACCGCCATCTCGGCGCCATCCGGACCCCGATGCTGGTCATCCACGGGGAGAACGACGACCGGGTGCCGGTCGGGGAGAGCCTGCGGCTCTACACCGACCTCAAGCGGCACCAGGTCGACGCCCGGCTGCTGCTGTTCCCGGACGAGCACCACTGGGTGCTGCGGCCGGGCAACAGCCGGGTCTGGTACCAGACGGTGTTCGCCTTCGTCGACCACTACGTGCTGGGCAAGGAGTGGGCGCGCCCGGACCTGCTCTGACCCACCCCCGGTCGCGCCGATGTCCTGCCGGACCGCCGATGCGCCGACGTCCTGACCTCGCCCCCCGATGCGCCGATGTTGAGCGTGCCTCCCGATGCGCCGATGTTGAGCGGGTGTGTCTATCGCGGGCGCGGATACGCACGTGGGCTCAACATCGGCGCGTATCGGCGCGTCCGAGGGATGCTCAGGGGCTGTCGTGGCCGTGGCCGGTCAGCGTCGCCTGGAAACGGCGGGCCGCCTCGGTCACCGCCTTCTGCTGCTCCTCGAAGGCCGACTGCAAGCGCCCCACCACGTCGAGGACGGCGTGCTGCTGGTCTTCGAACGCCGACTGTAGCCGCCGGGCGGCCTCGTGGCCCTCGACTGTCGACTGCACCGAGGACTGCAACCGCTCGACCGCCCCCTCGACCGCCTTCTGCTGCTCAGCGAAGACCGACTGAAGCCGGTGAGTGAAATCGCTGGTCTGCAGCCGGTTGGCTGCCTCGGCCACCGCCCGCTGCTGGGCCTCGAACACCGACTGGATCCGGGACAGCACCTCGCCCGGCTGCAGCCGGCTGACCACGTCGGTCAGCATCCGCTGTTGGGCGTCGAATATCGGCTGCAGTCGAGCCGCCTCGAAGAAGGACTGCATCCGGGTGGTGATTTCCCGCTGGAACGACTCGTCGCTGTGGCCGGGCCCGCTAGCGGCGGAATCGCTGGCCCCGGCACTCGCCTTGCCCGCATTCGACTTCTCGGCCACGTCGGTGACCCCTTTCGTTTGGTCAGTAATCGGTCGCCCGCAGCCTGGCATGTTCTGGTGTCGGGCGCGGGAGCCGGGTGGGAGCCGGGTGGGAGCCGGCAACCAGATCAGAACGCCCGCGGACGCCGTAGGCTGCCAGCCAAATCGTGATGACGGTGGGGAGCACGCAATGACAGCACCCCCATCGATGCCGGCTCGCCGGGACGGGCGGTCGGCCGCGGTCCGGTCCCCGATACGCCGCCGGTTGCGGCTGGTGTTCCGGGTGGTGCTGGTGAACCTGGCCATCGGCGCGGCCTACATCGCCCGGGACCTGTTTCGGGCGGAACGGCGCCGGCGCGGCGTACGACCGCCGGCACCCGGCCGGGGAGCCGAGCGGGCCGTCCTGGGCCGGTCCCGTCCCCGCAAGAGCTGACCGGACGCCCCCCACCGACAACCCCGCAACGACGCGGCGGTCGAGTCAGCGCTGGGCCGCGATCAGCTTCCGGTACCAGTCGTACGACGACTTGGGCGTACGCCGTCCGGTGGCGAAGTCGACGTAGACCAGGCCAAAGCGCTTGGAGTACCCTCGGCCCACTCGAAGTTGTCCAGCAGCGACCAGACGAAGTAGCCGCGGACGTCGACACCGGCCTCGATCGCCTGATGCAGCGCACGCAGGTGGCCGTCCAGGAACGCGATGCGGCGCGGGTCCTCGACCCGCCCGTCATCAGCCGGTACGTCGGGAAGGGCCGCACCGTTCTCGGTCATGTAGATCGGGGGCAGCGCATCGCCGTACCGGTCGGACAGCCCGACCAGCAGCTCGCGCAGGCCGTCGGGCACGACCGGCCAGTCGAACGCGGTCCGCTCCACGCCCTCGATGGGCACCCGATGCGCGCCCATCGGGTTGTCGCCGCCGGTCGCGGCCCGCACCCTTGGTTGGGAAGTAGTAGTTGATGCCGAGGAAGTCCAGCGGGGCGGTGATGACGGCCAGGTCGCCGGCGCGCACCGCCGAGAGGTCGACTGCCGGTGCCAGCTCCGCCAACTCGGCCGGGTAGCGGCCAAGCAGCACCGGGTCGTTGTAGCAGCCGTTCGCCACGGCGTCGTAACGCGCGGCCGCGGCGACGTCCGCCGGCTCGGCGGAGGCGGCGCGCACGGGAGTGCAGGCGTTGGTGATCCCGATCCGACCGCGCAGCCCGTCGGCACGCAGCGCCTGGACGGCCAGCCCGTGGCCGAGCAGCTGGGTGGTGCGCGGCCACCAGCGCGCCCAGGCCGAGCCTGCGGCCGGGAGCATGCGTGCCCCATCCGTAGCCGAAGGTGGTGTGGACGAACGGCTCGTCCAGTGTGATCCAGGTCGGCACCGGTCGCCGAGGGCGACATGCGCGGTGCCGGCGTAGTCGGCGAACCGCGCGGCGGAGTCCCCGGTTCAGCCAGCCGCCGGCGTCCTCCAACGCTTGCGGCAGGTCCCAGTGGAAGAGCGTGACCACTGGCTCGATGCCGACCTCGAGCAGGGCGTCGACGAGCCGGGAGTAGTAGTCCAGACCTGGTCGGTTGACCGCGCCGCGCCCGTCGGCTGCACCCGCGGCCAGGCCACCGAGAACCGGTAGGCCTGCGCCCCCAGCCCTGCGATCAGCGCCACGTCCTGCGGGTAGCGGTGGTAGGAGTCACAGGCCACGTCGCCGGTGTCGCCGTCGCGAGTGCGCCCGGGGGTGTGGCTGAAGGTGTCCCAGACCGAGCGGCCACGGCCGTCGGCGTCGACCCCGCCTTCAATCTGGTACGCCGCGGTAGCCACGCCGAACTGGAACCCCGCCGGCAGCCGCGGCCACGCCTCCATCCCGCCACCGTAGCGGCGGGCGGCCCAACGGAAGCTAGCCGATCTTCGTCACCCGGTCCGCCGGTCGGGGATGGCGTCGAGCAGCGGGGCGAGGGCCGCGATGTCACCGAGCGAGCGCAGCAAGTCGTTCAGGTGGGTGCAGGTCGAGGGACCCCACAGCTCCAGGCCGACGAAGTCGCGCAGCACGGCCACCCGCCGCCCGGCAACCCGCAGGGCACTGGCTGCGGCGACTGGGCACTCGGCGAAGGGCAGGGTGCGCGGCGTGGCCACCACTTGGTCGAGGACCAGGGTGGCGCGGTCCACCTCGGCGCGGACGCCGTACTCGTGGATCACCGTCTCGGCGCCGTCCGGGTCCACATGGCTGTCCCGGAACATGGCATCCACCGCCAAGCTGGCGCCGGTGTCGATCAGGTCCAGCCGACGGCGGCGGCGCATGCCGCGCGCCCCCAACGGCGCCATCTCGTGCCAGCTGAGCGGGTCGTCCACGGGCTCCAGGACCGGCGCCGACGGCGCTTCGATCGCCGGGGCGCTGCCGGTCTCGATCACCCGGCGCAACGGCTCACCGCCGGTGCGCCAGCCGGCGCACACGTTCGCCGGCGGATGCCCCCGTTCCAGGACCGGATGCTCGCCCCGCTCCACTGCCCGCAGCCGGGCGAACCCGGAGATGATGGCGGCCACCGGGACCTCGTCGAGCAGCACGTGCAGCGGGGTGGCGGAGTTGCGATGCGTCGGCAGCAGCCGGACCACCGCGGTGCGCCAGCCGGCGCCGACGAACCGCCCGTTCAGCTCGGCCGCGGCCGACTCGGCCGGGACGGTGGTCAGGTCGCCGACCTGCCCATCGGAGTCGATCCGGGCGCTCATCTCGCCG
>JADGOU010000165.1 GCA_017882835.1 Frankiaceae bacterium
CGAATCCGGGTTGCGGGCCGAGCTCACCAGGGTGCTCGTCGACGGCGCCGAGCCGGCGCCCCGGACGGCGGCTCTGGTCTCGCTGCTTGCTGCGGTCGACGCCGCCGCCAAGGTGGTGCCCTCCGCCGATCGGCGGGCGGTGAAGCGGCGGGCGAAGGAGCTGGCGCGGGGCGAATGGGCCGGTGCCGCCGTGCGTCAGGCCGTGGACGCCGTCAACGGCGCGGTGGCCGCCAGCATTGTCGCCGTCACGGTGGCCACGGGCAGCGGTAGTTGAGTGCCGCCCCGCCCGTGGGAGGGCGCCGACGACCAGTCGTAACGAGCCGCCTCCCTTGTTCACATCAGTGAAACCGGCCAGACCAGGCGGCGAAACAGCGGCCACCGACTCTTGTCCACAACGCACGGTGTGTGCGTCATAGCCGGTTGGGAGGAACATGAAGATCGACTCAGGGGACACCGCCTGGCTGCTCGCCAGCGCCGCCCTGGTGTTGTTCATGACGCCGGGGCTGGCCTTCTTCTACGGAGGCATGGTCCGCAGCAAGAACGTGCTCGCCATGCTCATGCAGAACTACGTGACCATCGGTCTGGTCTCGGTGGTGTGGGCGGTCGTCTCCTACAGCCTGGCCTTCGGTGCCGACATCGGCGGTGGTCTACTGGGCGGCCTGCATTTCGCCGGCCTGGCCCACCAGGGTGACCCTGTCCCCGGGCTCGACACCCTGACGGTTCCGCCACTGGCCTTCGTGGCCTTCCAGATGATGTTCGCGATCATTACGCCGGCGCTGATCACCGGCGCGCTTGCGGACCGGGTGAAGTTCGGCGGCTTCGTGCTGTTCGTGGCCCTGTGGTCGGTGTTCGTCTATGCGCCGGTCGCGCACTGGGTCTTCTCGCCCACCGGATGGCTGAACAAGCTGGGAGCGCTGGACTTCGCCGGCGGCACCGTCGTGCACGCCAACGCTGGGGCCGCGGCGCTGGCGGTCGTGCTGGTGATCGGTAAGCGGCGAGGCTGGCCGCGCGAGCAGATGAAGCCGCACTCGCTGCCGCTGACCCTGCTCGGCGCCGGCATCCTGTGGTTCGGCTGGTTTGGCTTCAACGCCGGTTCCGCGCTGGCGGCCAACGGCTCGGCGGCTCAGGCGTTCGTCAGCACCCAGCTGGCGACTGCGGCCGCGCTGCTGGCCTGGATCGCGGTGGAGAAGCTGCGCAACGGCCACTCCACCACGCTGGGTGCGGCTTCCGGCGCGGTCGCCGGTCTGGTCGCCATCACCCCGGCCTGTGGCTCGGTCAGCAGCATGGGGGCAATCCTGGTCGGCCTGGCCGCGGGCGCGGTCTGCGCTCTGGCGGTCAGCCTGAAGTTCAAGTTCGGTTTCGACGACGCCCTCGACGTGGTCGGGGTGCACCTGGTCGGTGGCATGCTCGGCGCGCTGCTCATCGGCTTCCTGGCCGACGGCGCCGTGGCCGGTGCGAAGCACAAGGGACTGTTCTACGGCGGCGGGTTCGCCCAGCTCGGCAAGCAGGCGCTCGCCGTGGTGGTCGTGGTGGCCTACTCCTTCGTGGTCTCCTACATCCTGGCCAAGATCGTCCAGGCGACCATCGGCTTCCGGGCGACCGACGAGGAAGAGGTGGAAGGCCTGGACAGCTCCTACCACGCCGAGACGGCGTACGAGCTGGGGTCGAGCTTCACCGGAGCGTTCTCCCCGGCAGCGCCACGGCACTCTGAGCTCGCGACCGCCGACAGCAGCGGCGGGGCCAGGAAGGTGGAGGCATGAAACTCATCACCGCGGTCGTCAAGCCGTTCAAGCTCGACGACGTGAAGGTCGCCCTGGAGGAATTCGGGGTGCAGGGGATGACCATCTCGCAGGTGCAGGGCTACGGCCGGCAGCGCGGCCACACCGAGGTTTACCGGGGCGCCGAGTACAACGTCGACTTCGTCCCGAAGGTGCGGGTGGAGGTCCTCGTCGACGACGCGGATGCCGCCGACCTGCTCGACGTGATGGTCAAGTCGGCACAGTCGGGCAAGATCGGCGACGGCAAGGTGTGGGTCACGCCGGTCGACGAGGTCGTCCGGGTACGCACCGGCGAGCGGGGTCCCGAGGCGCTCTAGCAGTCCTGCCACACTCGCGAACATCCACGCCCCCAACGGCCGGTCCGCCCCCAGCGGGCCGGCCGTTGGCGATCGAAATGGGGTACGGCGTGCAGACCGACCTGCGCGCGGTACGCGCCGAGTTGCTCGCCCGGGCCGACCTGGTCCGGGCGCCGCTGCGCGCGGCGCTGACCGCGGCCACCGACGCCTGGCTGGGCGAGCTGCTGGGCGCCGAGGCCGGGGTCGCGCTGGTCGCGGTCGGCGGGTACGGCCGGCGGGAACCCGCTCCCGGCAGCGACCTCGACCTGGTGCTGGTCCATCGCGGTCGCCGCGACATCGGGGCGCTGGCCGACCGGCTGTGGTACCCCATCTGGGACACCGGCGTCCGGCTGGACCACTCGGTGCGCACGGTCGGCGAGGCGGTAGCGGTCGCGGCCGCCGATCTCAAGGCCGCCCTCGGCCTGCTCGACGTCCGGCACGTGGCCGGGGACGAGGCGCTGTCGGACGAGCTGCGCAGCCGGCTGCGGGCCGCCTGGCGCAGCGGCGCGCCCAAGCGGCTGCCGGAGCTGCGCGCCGCGGTGGCGGACCGCGCCCAGCGCCACGGCGAGGTGGCCTTCCTGTTGGAGCCAGACCTCAAGGAAGCCCGCGGCGGGATCCGGGACGTGCATGCCCTGCAGGCGGTCGCGGTGGCGCAGGTGGCGGACCCGCCAAGCGAGCGGGTTCGGGCGGCGTACGCCGTGCTGCTGGACGTCCGCGCGGAGTTGCAACGGCGCACCGGCCGGGCGACCGACCGGTTGCTGCTGCAGGAGCAGGACGGCGTGACCGGCGCGCTGGGCTACCTCGACGCCGACGCGCTGCTGCTCGACGTGACCGAGGCCGGCCGGCGGGTGGCCTTCGCCGGCGACGAGACCTGGCGGCGGGTGACTGCCTGGACGGCGGCGACCCGGCGACGTTGGTCGCCCCGCCGCCGCCCGCCGGTGCGGCAACCGCTCGCGGACGGGGTGATCGAGCAGGACGGCGAGGTTGTGCTCGCCCGCGGGGTCGCCCCGGCGACCGACCCGGCCCTGATGTTGCGGGCCGCCGCGGCTGCCGCCGGCGCGGGGCTGGCGCTGGCGCCACATACGCTGGAGCGGCTTGTGGCCGAGGCCGCGCCGGTGCCGGAGCCCTGGCCGACGGAGGTGCGCGACGGTTTGGTCGCGCTGCTCGGCGCCGGGGCAGGAGCCGTCCCGGTGTTCGAGGCACTCGATCAGGCCGGGCTGGTGGTGCGGCTGCTGCCCGAGTGGGCGCAGGTGCGCTCGAAGCCGCAACGCAACGCCTATCACCGCTTCACCCTCGACCGGCACCTGTACGAGGCGGCGGCCCACGCCGCTCCGCTGGCTCGCCGGGTCGCCCGGCCGGACCTGCTGTTGCTGGGAGCCTTGTTGCACGACATCGGCAAGGGCTGGCCGGGCGACCACACCGAGGTCGGCGTCGAGCTCGTCGGCCGGATCGGCCCGCGACTGGGGTTGTCGCTGGCGGACACCGCGACCCTGGCCACGATGGTGCGGCACCATCTGCTGCTGCCGGATGTGGCCAGCCGGCGCGACCTGGACGACCCGGCGACCACGGCGGCGGTCGCGACCGCGGTCGGCGACCGGGACACCCTCGACCTGCTCCATGCGCTCACCGAGGCCGACTCGTTGGCCACCGGCCCGGCCGCCTGGAGTGCGTGGAAAGCCGGGCTGGTCGCCGAGCTGGTACGTCGTACGGCCGGCGTGCTGGCCGGCGCTCCGGTGCCGCCGGCGGCCACCTTGACGCCCGCCCAGCGCGCGTTGGCCGAGCGGGGTGAGCTGGCCGTGGCAGTGGAGCCGGCGCTGGGCACGGACGCCTTTACGGTGACCATGACCGCACCAGACCGGCCAGGCATGCTGGCGATGGCCGCCGGGGTGCTGGCGCTGCACCGGCTCGACGTGCATGCGGCGTCGAGCACAGCGGTGGCGACCACCGGGGTGTCGGTGTTCACGGTGGCGGCGCGCTTTGGCGCCGTACCGGACTGGGTGTTGGTTCGGGAGGACTTCCGCCGGGCGCTCGCCGGTGACCTCAAGCCGGGTGAGCGGCTGGCGGCGCGGGAACTCGGCGTTGTCCGCCGGGCGACGGCTCTGGCGCCCGCCCCGCCCCGGGTGCTGTTCATCGACGACGCCTCCGCCACGGCCACGGTGGTGGAGGTGCGAGCGCACGACGGAGTCGGGGTGCTGCACCGAATCGCGAGCGCCATCGCGGCCAGCGGCCTGGACGTGCGCACCGCCAAGGTCGCCACCCTGGGCGCCGAGGTGGTGGACACCTTCTACGTCGTCCGCCCGGACGGCACCCGGTTGACCAACCCGACCGAGCGCGCGGCCCTGGAGCGCGAGATTCTCGCCGCGCTGCCCGGCGGGCCATAGGGTCACACGGCAGCGCGACAGACCCCGCCGGGTCGACGACCTGTGCGGCGGCGGTGGGATCGAAGTCGCCGAGCCCAGCCCTACCGTTCCCGGGCCGGCGAGCGGGCGCGGCTAACCTGAAGGGGTCTGCCACCGTTCCCGGTGTCGCCGTCGCGGCGGTCCGGGGCTTCCCGTCGTACGCCGAGGACTGACGCCACCCGTGTTCGACACGCTCTCCGACCGGCTCGACAAGGTCTTCACCTCGCTGCGGGGCAAGGGCCGGCTCTCCCCGGCTGACATTGACGCGACCGCGCGCGAGATTCGGATCGCGCTGCTCGAGGCCGACGTCGCGCTGCCCGTGGTCAAGACCTTCATCGCCGCGGTCAAGGAGCGGGCGAGGGGCCTGGAGGTCTCCCAGGCCCTCAACCCGGCGCAGCAGGTCATCAAGATCGTAAATGAGGAGCTCATCGGCATCCTCGGCGGCGAGACCAGGCTGCTGCGCTACCGCAAGACGCCACCGAGCGTGATCCTGCTCGCCGGCCTGCAGGGCTCGGGCAAGACCACGCTTGCCGGCAAGCTTGGTCGCTGGCTGCGCGAGCAGCGGCACACCCCGCTGCTGGTCGCCTGTGACCTGCAGCGGCCCAACGCCGTTCAGCAGCTGCAGATCGTCGGTGGCCAGGCCGGGGTGGACGTGTTTGCCCCCGAGCCCGGCAACGGCGTCGGCGACCCGGTAGACGTGGCCCGGCGCTCCGTCGAGCACGCTCGGCGTACCGGGTACGACGTCGTCGTCGTCGACACCGCCGGCCGGCTGGGCATCGACGCCGAACTGATGCAACAGGCCGCCGACATCCGCGACGCCGCCGAGCCGGACGAGATCCTGTTCGTCGTCGACGCGATGATCGGTCAGGACGCGGTCACCACGGCCCAGGCGTTCGCCGACGGCGTCGGCTTCAGCGGGGTGGTGCTCACCAAGCTCGACGGCGACGCCCGCGGTGGGGCCGCGCTCTCGGTGCGGCAGGTCACCGGCGAGCCGATCATGTTCGCCTCGACCGGCGAGAAGCTGGCCGACTTCGACGTCTTCCACCCGGAGCGGATGGCCTCGCGCATCCTCGGGATGGGCGACATGTTGTCGCTGATCGAGCAGGCCGAGCGGACGTTCGACGCCGACGAGGCCGAGGCCATGGCCGCCAAACTCGTCAGCGGCACCGACTTCACCCTCGAGGACTTCCTCGACCAGATGATGGCCGTGCGCAAGATGGGGCCGATCGGCAACCTGCTCGGCATGCTGCCCGGGATGGGGCAGATGAAGGAAGCCATCGCCAACATCGATGACCGGGACCTGGACCGGGTGGCCGCGATCATTCGGTCGATGACCCCGGCGGAGCGGGCCGACCCCAAGATCATCAATGGCTCCCGCCGGCTTCGGATCGCGGCCGGCTCGGGGGTCACGGTCACCGAGGTCAACGGCCTAGTCGACAGGTTCTTCGATGCCCGCAAGATGATGAAGCAGATGGCCGGCGGCATGGGCATGCCCGGGATGCGGCGCCGGCCGACCAGCGCCAAGGGCAAGGCCAAGGGCAAGAAGGGCAAGGGCCGCCCGGGCGGGGGGACGCCCCGGCAGCCGGGACCGCCGCCGAGCGCGACTCCCGCCGCGCCGGTCGGGTCGGGCCTGAGCGACCCGTTCGGATCGGGCGGTCCGCTCGCGATGCCACCGCTGCCGCGCGGGTTGCCCAAGGGGCCGGCCAAGGGTCTGCCGGGGCAGTTGCCCCCCAATTCACCGTTCGGCCGGCCGGGCGGCGGGCGCTAGCCCGGCGGCCGCGGTGACGGCCCACTGACTTTGGACGGTCAGTGCAGTGGCGCCTTCACCGCGCTATGCAGAGCCGGGCAACACCTACTCTGGCCCCCGAACCGGCCGCCGGCGCGGGCGCCGAGGACCGGTGGCCGGCAGCGCCGCGCTCCTGCACGGCGCGCCCCCTCGGGCCCGATGCGCAGTCGCGGGCTCACCGCTCGTGGCGTACGGCTCAACATCGGCCGCTCGCTTGAACGGCACCCCCGACTCGGTCGGCCCTGGCGTGCACCGCTCGGCCCATATCACCCGGCGCTGCCCGGCTACCGGGCGCTAGCGGCGGCGGTGACGCCGCGGCGGCGCGTCTGGCACACTGAGTGGCGAACCTCGCCGTACGACGGGCCCTATCCCCGTCCGCGACGTGTCCTGCGCGAGCAGCAGGTGACCGCTTTCCCGCGGCGTCCCGGGCTCGCCCCCATTGACCGACCGGGAGCACTAGACCCTCGTGGCAACCAAGATCAAGCTGATGCGCCTGGGCA
>JADGOU010000166.1 GCA_017882835.1 Frankiaceae bacterium
GCGGTCACCGCGGCAGCCGCGTACGGCGAGCCGTTCACGAGGGGGGCCGTCGCCGCGGCTGCCGGCCCGACAGCGTCGGCCAGAGCGGCCGCGAACCGGCGCTGCGACGCCAGCTGGGCCGCCACCCGCTCCTGCTCGGCCATCGCCAGCACCGCGCTGTCCGTGCTGGCCAACAACCGTTGCTGGTCGGCGAGCAGCCCGATCACCCGGTCCTTGTCCCGCGCGGCGACGCAACAGGTATCGGCGTCTGCGTGACGGCGTACGCCCTGGTGATGGTGGTGTCGCTGCCTGCCAGTGACCCCCGGCGGCCTCGGTGTGGTGGAGGCCAGCCTGGCGGCGCTGCTCGTGGGCCCCGGCACCTCCGATGACGTGCTGGCGGCCAGCGTCATCGGCTATCGGTTGATCAGCTACTGGCTGGTGGTGGTGGTCGGCGTAGTAGCCCTCGTGGCGGAACGCACCCAGAGCGGTCGCGCCCGGCGGCACAAGGCCGCTGCTGCGCAGGCCGGCAAGCCGGTGAAGACACCGCCGCCGGCAGCGGCCTCGAAGGCGTGATCCGGCGCCGCGGAGTTTCGCCGCGCCGCGAAGGCTGGCCTCAGCGGGCGTAGACGGCGACGAAGTCGCGGGTCGAGGTGGTCTCGTACCTGTTGGCGGGCCGCTGCATGTTGGCCAGCAGCTTCCGCGCGGTGCCACCGATCGGCTCGTAGTAGCTGAAGCTGGTCCAGTCGGGGTTGATGTCGAGCTCCATCGCCCGCACGCAGCCGGCGCGCGCCAACAGGTCGGCCAAGGTACCGGCGGACAGGCTGTTGCCGGAGGCGTAGACCAGCGCCCCAGCGGCGGTGACGCCGACACCGGACCGAGCGACGTAGAGCTTGTTGCCCAGCGTGGCACCCCAGCGATGCCCGGCATTATCGTCGATGCCGTCCACGACGTGGCCGCCGTCGACCAGCAGCGCGAGGTTCTGCCGCACCGCCGCCACGCTGGGCGTCATCGACACGTCCCGCCCCCATTGCCCGACCGTGGCACTGCCATCCTGGTTGATCACCAGGGTCGCGGATCCGGCGCGCAAAGTTCCAACTGTGCGTCTGTCGGCGTAGTAGCCCCCCTGTGCCTCCGCCAGCCGGAACCCGGAATTGAAGGCGGCGACCAAGCCAGTCCGGTCCGTCGGGAGGCTGGGCGCGAGCTGCCAGGGACCGTGCCCGGGCTCCTGGGTGCCAGGGTGCAGCACGAACCGCAGCAGCTTCGGGTCTATCCAGGCCACCCCGGCGAGGTACGACGTGTGCGTGGCGTCCGGGCGCAGGTACGCCGCCTGCAGCGCCGGCCGGCCGCCCACGGTGGCCAGTGTCCGCCACCTGCCTTCATCCGGAAGGGCCGGGCTGACCACCGGAGGGACTGGCGACAGCGGCCGGACGGCGACGTTGCGTCCGGCCGGGTTGGCCGCCGCTCCAGCGCCGGCCGGATCGGGGATGCCGCCGGCTAGCGCGCCGCCGGTGCGTGGCGGATGTTGGCGATAGCGCCAGCGCTCCGCAGCGTCGATCAGCGACGAGGCGCCATGGTCACGTCCCCACTCGGCGAGCCGGGCAGCCACGCTGTCGGTGCCCGGTGCGGTTAGCGCTCGGCCGACCGACCAGCCGACGATGCCGAGAGCAAGCAAGAGTACGACAGCGACTGCCAGCAGGACCTGCCCGACGCGCCGGTGCCGGCGCCAGAACGGCCGATGCGACCGGGTCGCACCTCGTCGGCGACGCCCGTCGGACGGTCCCGGCGACGGCGGGACCGGCACCGGGGCGACGAGACGTTCCTGGACGCCGACGGCGCCCCCGTCAGTCTCGACGGTTCGGGTGGGTGCCGCTCATCCCCCACCTTATGCTCGCCGGTCAATGACGTTGGCATGTACCGAAAGCATTGTATCGAACGACAACTTCGGTGCGCAGCGACCCGCCGGTCGCCAGCGCAGGGACGCGGGTGCGATCAGGCGGCCCCGAGGGCGCGGGCCGCCACGTGCCCCAGGTCGTACCAGAAGCCACTGCCGAGCACGACCAGCCCGGCGACGGCAGCCGTGACCAGGACAACCCGCACCGAGGCCCGGCCTTGGGCGCTCCAGTAGACGTCCTGCAGGTGGAACCAGAGCGCGAACTCGTCCAGCGTCAGCCCCGCGCCCACACCGAAGAACACGGCGATCAGCCGGCGGTCGGTCCGCACGTTCAGCGCGATGTCCAGGTAACCGGTCACCAGCAACAGCACGATGCCTGGGACCAGATGGTGCACATGGACGCCACGGATGCGAACGGTGCGGGCCAGCCGACGGCGCCGCGGCGCGGAGCGGCCGGCGGCCCGGGGAGCCTGTTCCCGTCTGATGGTGTGCGTCAGCAGGCGGACCAGCAGGAACGTCGCCAGAAATGACACCAGGATGAGGAAGGCCGGCTCCTTGCCGGGATAGACGATGCGCCGTTGGTACGCCGCCAGGACGTCGTGCCAGACTTCGTTCACGACACTCGCCCGGCACGAGACTCTCCCGATGCCAGCACCCGACGCCCGGTCGGGGCGATCAGAATGAGCTCCACCGTCGCCCGCGGCGCCCGCCAGCCGGCGATGGCGGAAATGTTGACCACGGGGCCCGCACCCGGCGCCCGCATCACCGGCATCGCAGCGTCGAGGCGCCCGGTCACCGGTCCGGACCCCGCCCCGACCACGACCACGCGTACGTCGGGTCTTCGCAGGCCGTCGCCCCCTCGCCCAGCAGCAGCGGACGGAAGGTGTCGACCATCACGGCCAGCTCGTCGACGTACTCGACGCCGAGGCTGCGCTCGACCGCGCCGGGCTGCGGACCGTGACTGTGTCCCCCTGGATGCAACGACACCGAGCCCTGGCCGATGCCGGATCCCTGGCGCGCGGCGTAGTCACCGCCGCAGTAGAACATGACCTCGTCGCTGTCGACGTTCGCGTGGTAGTAGGGCACCGGGATGGCCAACGGGTGGTAGTCGACCTTCCGCGGCACGAAGTTGCAGATGACCAGGTTGTGGGCTTCGAGGACCTGGTGCGCCGGTGGCGGCTGGTGCACCCGGCCGGTGATCGGCTCGTAGTCCGCGACGTTGAAGGTGTACGGGTAGAGGCAGCCGTCCCAGCCCACCACGTCGAAGGGGTGCGTCGGCACGACGTACCGGGTGCCGGTGACTCCGTCCGGGCCGGGATGCTTTACCAGCACCTCGACCTCCCCGGAGGCACTCACCAGCAGCGGTTCGGTCGGGCCGTGCAGGTCCCGCTCGCAGAACGGCGCGTGCTCCAGGAACTGGCCGAAGCGGGAGAGGTAGCGGTGCGCCGGCGTTATGTGGCTGGACGCCTCGATGACGTAGCCGCGCAGCGGTCCGGTCCCGGTCGGCACCCACCGGCAGGTCGTCGCTCGTGGCACGACCACGTAGTCGCCCGGCCGCGCCGACAGCGCGCCGAAGACCGTCTCCACCACGGCCGTCCCGGACTCGACGTACACACACTCGTCGCCGACGGCGTTGCGGAAGAGCGGCGAGGGCTGGTCGGCGACGACGTAGCCCAGCCGGACGTCAGCGTTGCCGAACACCAGCCGACGACCGGTGACGGCGTCGGAGTCGGTGGGACCGACACCGGCGAACAACTCCGGCAGCCGGAAGTGCCGGGGTAGCAACGGCGCGTTCGGTCGCAGTGACTGGTCACCCGGCTGCCACGGCTCGGCGCCGATGATCGCCGACGGGATACCCCGGTGGTAGAGCAGCGCGGAGTCGGCGGAGAAGCCTTCCTCCCCTATCAGCTCCTCGCGGTACAGGCCTCCGTCCGGGCGGCGAAACTGCGTGTGCCGCTTGACTGGGACGTCACCCACACTGCGGTAGTAGGCCAACGACGTCTCCCGTCCGTCTCCCGTCCGAATGCCCGTCCGAATGCCCGTCGAGCCCTTGCTCGGCAAGCCTGGGCGGAACGGTAACGCCACTGCGCCCGGAGTCGCCGCAGGAAGCCGCCCAGCGGGGCGCCTGCGGCGTCGGGCCGCCGGGGAGCAGTGGAGAAACAAACACCGCGCCGGCGTACCGCTGCGCCGGGCCGGCCCGCTATGCCATCGCGTACGGCGCAACCGCGGCTGCTTCTCGGCGGGGATGTGAGGGACGGGGATGTGAGGGACGGGGATGTGAGGGAAAGGCCATCCGGAAGACCCGTTTCCAGGCGGACGCAGCCTGGTGATACAGGGGTCCGGTGGTGTAGGGCAGGGCGAAGCGCCCACAGAGTGCCCGCACTTGGGGAGCAATCTCGGCGTACCGGTTGCTCGGCAGGTCCGGGAACAGGTGATGCTCGATCTGGTGGCTCAGGTTCCCGCTCAGCACATGCAGCAACCGGCTGCCGTCGATGTTGGCCGAGCCGAGCAGCTGGCGCAGGTACCACCCGCCGCGGGTCTCCCCGTCGACCTCGGCGACGGTGAACTGCTCGACGCCGTCCGGGAAGTGCCCGCAGAAGATGATGGTGTGCGCCCAGACGTTGCGCACCACGTTGGCCGTCAGGTTGGCGACCAGAGTCGGTACGGCGGACGGGCCGGACAGCAGCGGGAACAGCACGTAGTCCTTCGCTGCCTGCCGGATCGCCTTGCCCAGTACCGCCCGCACCTGGTCGAAGAGCTCCCGCTTGCTCTTGCGGCCGTGCACGACGTCGTCGAGCTCGAGGTCGAACAGGGCGATGCCCCATTCGAAGACGGCCGCGAGCAGCAGGTTGTAGGCGGGTTGAGCAAGGTGCCATGGGCGCCAGGCCTGGTCCTCGCTCATCCGGATGATGGTGTAACCGATGTCCCGGTCGCGACCGACAACGTTGGTCCAGGTGTGGTGCAGGTCGTTGTGGGTGTGCTTCCAGGCGGCCGCCGGCGTGACCAGGTCCCACTCCCAGGTGGTGGAGTGGATCTCCGGGTCGCGCATCCAGTCCCACTGACCGTGCAGCACGTTGTGACCGATCTCCATGTTCTCCAGGATCTTGGCGGCGCTGAGCATCGCGGTGCCGGCCAGCCACAGCGGCGGCAGCAGCGAGCCGAGCAGCAGCGTGCGGCCGCCGACCTCGAGTCCGCGCTGAACCTTGATGACGGTGTGGATGTAACTCGCGTCGCGTTCGCCGCGGGAGGCGACCACGTCCGCGCGGATGCGGTCGAGCTCCGAACCTAGGGCCTCGATGTCAGCATCGCTCAGGCGAGCGGTCGCGTAGGTCATCAACACAGTCCCTTGCTCGGTCACAGTTCCAGTTCCACGTCGGTCGCGGCGGTGGAGATGCAGGTCTGGATCAGCTCTCCGGCTTCCCCATGCACCTGGTTGGTCCGCAGATCGCGCACCTGGCCGGAGCGCACCGGGGCCACGCAGCCGAAGCAGATGCCCATCCGGCACCCACTGGGCATCACCACGCCGGCGTCCTCGCCGAGAATCAGCAGCGGGGTCGCCTGGTCGCCGGCGATCGTGCGCCCGCTGCGGGTGAACCGCACCTGACTACATCCCCCGGAGGCGGTCGCGGCGGCTGCCGGTTGAAGCGTTCCACGTGCAACCGGTGTTGAACTCCGGCCGCCCGCCAGTGGCTCTCGACGTCGTCAAGCAGACCAGTCGGGCCGCAGGCCCACACTCCCCGCTCCGGCCAGTCCCGGCACCACCTCGGTAGCTGATCCAGGGTCAGCCGACCGTCGGTGGCGGTGTGGCGCAGGTGCAGGCGCAGGCTGGGAAACCGGGTGGCCAGCTCGCGCAGCTCGGCGCCGAACAGGACCGCGTCGGGCCTGGGCGCGGAATGCAGCAGGACGACATCCGGCATGGCGCCGCGGGCGGCCAGGGAGCGCAAGATGCCCATGATCGGCGTGATGCCGCTGCCGGCGGTCAGGAACAGCAGTCGGTCCACAGCGGCGTCCGCGGGCAGGACGAACTCCCCCTGCGGCCGACGTAGCCGCAACGTGTCGCCGACGGCCGTGCGGTGGACCAGATGCTGCGACACCCGCCCGTTTGGCACCGCCTTGACCGCGATCGACACCCGGTCGTCGCGGTCGGACGGCGGCGAGGTCACCGAGTACGTTCGCCAGTACCGAACGCCGTCGGAGTCCACGCCGATGCCGACATACTGACCCGGTTGGTGGGCACTCCACCCCCAGCCGGGCCGGATCACCAGCGACACCGCATCAGCCGTCAGCCGCTGCACTGTCTCGACCCGGCCGCGAAGCTCTCGGATGGACCACAGTGGGTTGACCAGACTCAGGTAGTCGTCCGGCAGCAGCGGGGTGGTCAGCCAAGTGGCCGCCGCGAGCAGCTTCGGCGCGGACGGCCGACCGCTCGCCGGAACCACGCCTCGGTCGCGGCGCGTCACGCGGGGCGCCTTATTGCTTTCAGGGCCTTTCAGGAGCGTTCGCGCAGCGCCTCGACACCTGGTCCGGATAGTTCGTCCAAGGCCGATTTGCGCCCGGAGGCCGCGAGGAGCAACGAGATCGCGGGACCTTCCACGAGTGGACCAGAGCCGACGGAGAAGTCCGTGTCGGTGGCCTTCAAGGTCAGTCCCGCTACCCGGGTCTTGCCACCTATGATCGCGTTGCTCTTCGCGTAGAGCGCGATCGCACGGGCTACTTCCGGCAACGGGTAGGCACGCGTGATGCCCAGAGGCCGACGGATGTCCTCACCGTGCACGAACGCCTCACCCAGCCAGGTGTCCTTCGGTCCGGGTGGCGCGGTCTCGCGCGGCTCGGCTGCCCGGAACGCTGCCAGTGTCGCCGCCGGACCCCCCACGCTCTCGACGGCCACCTGCTTAGCTGCGAAC
>JADGOU010000167.1 GCA_017882835.1 Frankiaceae bacterium
AAAGCGCCCATTTGGCGAACCTTCGACGCTCGCCAGTTGTCAGGCTTGTAGTGGAAGCTGTAGAAGACTGCTCTAGCCATCGCGGAGCTCCTTCCTTGATTTGCCAGGGTTTACAAAGAACCGCTATTCGAATAGTATTGGCGTTTAGTCAGAACGGAGGCTCGTCCTCGTCTAGGTCTCGTGGTGCCGGTGGTGTCTCCCCGGGCTCTTCCTCCAACTGTTCCTTGGGGCCAGGCTGATTCTCTGCGCCGTCCGCGTACGCAACGCCGACCCCCGCGCTCGCGATCTTGTACCGTCCGTTCCCGACTTGTTCGACCCTTCCCGCGTTGTGTAGTCGAGACATCGCCGCGCGCAGTGCGTTCAGCGGATCAGCAGACTTCGTTGACCACTCCCGAGCCTGCATTTCCTGCGCCAAGTCAGGAATGCTCCACGGCCGGGAGTTCTCAGCCAGCACGCGCAGGGCTAACTGGCGCGTGTCGTTGGCCGATCCGCGGCGTGGGGTCTGGCGCTCAACGGTGGAGGACGGTCCGGCGCGGTCACGGCTGGAAAGCCTTCTGATCATGTCGCGAAGGTCAGCACAGTACGCCTCCGCTTCGAGCAACTCAGTACGGAGTTTGGAGATTAGTTCGTCTCTCGCCACGACACGATCGTACACCGGTGGGCTCTGTCTGCACGCTTCCCGCGAGGCAGGCTCTGCACCTGTACGTAGTGGTACCCACGTTGACGAGCGTGTGTCGCCGAACGTCGGCCGTACATACAGTACGAGCAACGGCTGTGCTACAGTTCTTCTGTCGGCAGTGGGCGATCGTTCAACGGCAGGACGTCGGGCTGTCCACTCGAAGATGCGGGTTCGAGTCCCGCTCGCCCAGCCGACGCCAATCGTTGTATACTTGGACTGGACAGCCCGACGTCCTGGCCCCGGTGAGCGCCTGCTCCCCGGGGCTTTGGCGTTCTCAGACGCGGCCCATCGCCGGTGTCTGGCAGCGGCCAGACCCTCCCCACTCAGCAAGCGGAGGAGCGAGTCGTTAGGTCATGCGCCGTGCGGGTCTCGGACAGGTCGATAGGCTGCTGGCCCCACGCGACGGAATATCACCCAATGCGTTTGGCCAGCCGCCACCACGGTACGGAGTTTGAACGTTGTTCCACTAGGGCCGCCAGAAGTGTCGCGTTCGAATGCCGGGTCCGGTCCCTTGGGCCTCGGAAGTGCCGAACCCCGGACGCGCGCCCACAGCCACACTCCAAGTTGATCTGCATGCGCGGCGTCGCGGAGCCACCCCTGCGCCCGGTCATGCTTGGGGCGTTGGCTGACGCACGATGGACAGAGTCGAACTTTCGCACATCGGCATGATCGTGCATCTTGAGCGGCCGGCGACTGTCGACTCGTGCCCGGAACCTGCGGTTCGGAAGAGCGACATCAGGTGGTCGTGTAGTGCCCCTGATCGAGCGGCTTTCGAACCGGCAAATCAGCGCAGAGCTCGACAGATTGCCATATGCCGAGGAAGCCGCCGCCTCCGTCGGACAGGCTCGGACCTGTCGGTGCGGCTGTGGGCAGCCGGTAACGGGCACCCGGAAGTTCGTGAGCCAAGATCATTACAGCATCTGGCTCAGCCGCGAACGGTTCCTCGGGCGCCACCGAAAGTAGCGGTACGTCACCGATAGGCCCATCGGTTCGGGTAGCCGCACCTTTTCGCCGACGCGCCGAGGACGCCAGCGGTCGAATTGGCGGGGCCGACGTTGGACGGCTCGGCGGCGCGCGATCCACGGCAGATGCCAACGTCGGTCCACCAGCTCGTGGAGCCGGGCCGAGCGCGATCAAGACGCAGAGATCAACGGAGCCGTCTCGGGACGCAGGACGGCACCCTTCCGCTGCTCATGCCCACAGTGCATCGAGGTCGGCCGAGACGGACGCGGTCGCAGTTTCGCAGTGCGTGGCTGGGGCGATCTCGAGGTGCCCCGCGTACACGGTGTCCAGGTGCCGTCGGACTGACGGGGAGAGAAAGCGGGACGGTTGGGCGTAGGAGTGCAGGTCGTCGCGGCCGCGGGGGCGGTGGTGATAGCGCAACGGCACGTAGATCGTGAGCTGCTTGCGGGCGCGGGTGAGCGCCACATAGAACAGCCGGCGTTCCTCCTCGAGTCCCTCTTGTGTGGACAGGGACATGTCGGAGGGGAAGTCGCCGTCGGCGGCGTGCAGGACGTGGACGACGTCCCACTCCAGACCCTTCGCGGAGTGCACGGTGGACAGGACCAGCCAGTCCTCGTCGATGACCGGCGGCCCGGCGAGGTCGCTGGTCGAGCGCGGCGGTTCCAGGGCGAGGTCGGCGGCGACGTCGGAGAGCCGGGCGGCGTCGGCGGTCGCGGCCACGAGGGCGTCGAGGTCGGCGGTGCGCGCATCGACGTCGTCGTAGCGGTCGCTCAGTATCGGCATCAGCGCACTGCGTAGCCGCTCAGCGTGCACCGCAACCGACTCCTCCGGGGATCTGTGTAGGGCGGTGGCCACGACGTCCGCGGCCATCCGGGCGGGCGGGGGCAGGACGGCGACGGCGTCCGGCCAAGCTGCGAGCACGTCGCCGTCGTGGTCGCCACCCGGCAACCCGAGGGCGGTGATCGCCTTTCGGGCGGTGGCCGGCCCGACGCCCGGGAGGAGCTGGAGCAGCCGGAACCAGGACAGCTCGTCGCGCGGGTTGTCGGCGAGACGGAACGTCGCGAGCAGGTCCTTGACGTGGGCGCCTTCCAGGAACTTGAGGCCGCCGTACTTCACGTAGGGGATGTGGCGGCGGGACAGCTCGAGCTCCAGCAGGTCGCTGTGCGACCCGGCGCGGATCAGGACGGCCTGCTCCTTGAGCGGGATCCCCTGCTCGTGGCAGTCGAGGATGCGCTCGCAGACCGCAGTCGCCTCAGCGTCAGTGTCGGCGCACCTCACGAGCTGCGGCCGGGGGCAGCGTCGCGGGGAGTGCAACCGGGCGCGGAACCCGTCGGGTGCGTCGTCGGCGACGGCATTGGCGACGTCGAGAATCTGCTGTCCGGAACGGTAGTTGTGCTCGAGCAGCACGGTTGTGCTGCCCGGGAAGACCTGCGGGAAGTCCAGGATGTGGCGGGGGGTGGCGGCTCGGAAGCTGTAGATTGCCTGCGCGTCGTCGCCGACCACCGTCAGCCGCGGGTCGCTGCGCCGCAGCGCGCGCAGGACGTCGACCTGAACGGCGTTGACGTCCTGGTATTCGTCGACCAGAACGTGGTCGAACGTCGCGGCGAGCCGCGGACCGAGGCGATCGTCGCGGACCGCGGCTCGCCAGTAGAGCAGCAGGTCGTCGAAGTCGAGCAGTCCGAGGGCGCGCTTGCGAGCGACGTAGGCCTTGCAGATCGCCGCGACCGCCTCGGCGTCCTGGGTGGCCCACGGCGCCGTGTCGCCGATCACCGCGGAGATCGGCCGCCCGGTGTTGACGGCCCGGCTGTAGAGGTCGTGCAGGGTCGTCTTCCGGGGGAACCGACGGCTGGGCGCCTTACCGCCCAGGTGGTCGTCGCGGACCAAGTCGAGCACGTCGGCCGCGTCGGAGGTGTCGATCACCGAGAATCCGTCCGGCAGCCCAAGTGGGTCAGCGTGGCGACGAAGCGTTCGGTGCGCGACAGCATGGAAGGTGCCGCCGACCACCCGCTGGCCCGCTGCCTCGGTGCCGGAACGGCGAAGCAGCGCGTCGGTGCGGGTGAGCATCGCGCGAGCGGCCCGGCGAGTGAAGGTGAGCAGCAACACCCGCTCCGGCGGCGTACCGGAGGCCAGCAGCCACGCCACCCTGGTCGTCAGCGTCGTCGTCTTCCCGGTCCCGGCGCCGGCCAGCACGCGCAGCGAGCCGCCCTGGTGGGTGACCGCCGCTCGTTGCTCGTCGTTGAGAGCACCCACGTAGTCGAACACAAGTTCGATCTTAGTACTCAAAACGTCCCGGCCCGACGTCCGACTCGCGTGAACCCAGGAGTCTTTCCAACCGGGCGAGGTAGGCAGCGACAGCCGGGCGCAGCGGTCGACGGGAGGCGCCCGCCCGCCGGTACAGCACGTAGGTGCCCCGAGGTCGCACCGCCGGAATGGTCGCTGCGGGCACCCGGCGCGGCGACCGCTGCAATCGCCCGTCGGTCAGGTCGCGGCAATTGCGGACGTGTCCGCTGAGGGTAGCTGGATGACCTATGGTCGGCCGAGAATGCGACGCGGAAGAGTTCACACCGCTGTCGAGTCACCGGCAGGAGTAGTAGGGGCAAACGACTGGGGCGGGCAGTGACAGAGACCGGCGACTGGAACGCCAAGATCATCGCCGAGTTCCGGGCCAACGAGGGCCGAGTCGGCGGAGGGTTCGAGGGTGCGCCCATCACACTGGTGCATCACCGGGGACGGAAGAGCGGCAGGGAGTATGTGTCGCCGATGATGTACCTGGCCGACGACGACGAAACGATCTACGTCTTTGCTTGGAAGGCTGGTGCTCCCACGAACCCGGACTGGTACTACAACCTCACCACCTCCAGCGCCGGCAGCGTGGAGGTTGGGAGTAACGCCCACTCCGTGACTGTCACTGAGCTGTCTGGTATCCAGCGCGACCGGGTGTTCGAGGAGCAGGCGCGCCGCTATCCCGGTTTCGCTGAGTACGCCGACAAGGCCGCCGGCATCCGCACGATCCCGGTCCTCGCGCTATGCCGCGCCTGAGCCAGACGCCGGATCGGTCCAACGATCTGCGGCATGTGAGGGAATTTCAGGCACTCTGGCCGTTGCCTGCTCAGTCAAAGTCATTCAGATGCGACCGAGCCCGACCGCCCGTGCCACTCGTCGGTATCGGCAGTACGCAGTACGCAACGGCGACACCGTCATCTGCTGGCCGGTGCGGCGAGCCTGCTAGACCTCGTTCAGGGGCTCGACCCGCATGAGGAATGATCGGACCGCGAGGTAGTCGGCGAGCGGTCCCTTGTGCTCGCCGCAGGCCACCCACACCTTCTCGCGGTCGGGGCCATGAAGCCTGGGGTTGTGCCAAACGACCGCCCAGGATGCGGGGGCCCGGCACCCCCTAGCCGAGCAGATCGCTGCGCCCACATCGTCGTCCACTAGGTCAGCCTGTCAGGCTGGCGTGCCCTGGCGTAGCCAGCAGGGCACCGTCGTTGGCCCACTCGACGCACGGCGAGACGAGCGACGGCCATCCGACGTCACGGGCAACCGCGAGGTGCAGGCCCGGCTGGCCGGGAGTGCGCCCGTCCCGCGCTGCGTAGGATTCCGTTCAAGGTGGTGTGTGCTGTTGGCCGGTCGTGGGCAGCTCGAAGTCGGGGAGCGAGCCCCCGACTTCGTCCTCAGCCGGGCCGGAGTGACCGCACGCTTCTACGCGTATGCGGGCGGCCGGCCCACGGCGGTGGTCTTCGACGGTGACGGAGATGATCTGCGGCTGGGCGATCTAGCCGACCGGCTGGCCGGGCGCGACGACGTCGCCCTCTGCTACGTGACGTTCCAAGAGCCGGCGGGGGGCGCGGGCGCGCCGTTGTGGGCGGACTCGGACGGCACCGTCGCCGAGTCCTACGGCGTGGTGGCCGGGGAGCTGACCGCGGTCGTGCTCGACCCGAACCTGCGCGTCGTCGGTGTCGTCGTCGGCGACCGGCTGGCGACCCGGGTTACCGAGCTGCTCGACGCCGCCGTGCACCGCGGCCCGGCAACGCAGGCGGTGGCGCCGGCCCCGGTGCTGCTGCTCCCCCGCGCCCTCGACGTGGCGCCCCGGCACCGGCTGATCGCGGTGTGGGAAGGGCAGGGCGGAATCGAGACCGGCGTCGCCCGCTTGTCCAGCGACGTCCTCGACGCGAGCTACAAGCGGCGTCGCGACCACACCGTCCGCGATCCCGAGCTGTTGCGCGAGCTGTCCTCGGTCGTCGGCCGCCGCGTGTTTCCCGAGGTTCGGAAGGCGTTCGCGTTTCGGGCGAGCCGATTCGAGGGATTCAAGATCGCCTGCTACGACGCCGTCACCGGCGGCTTCTTTCGGCCGCATCGCGACAACCTGACGCCGTCCACGGCGCACCGGGTGTTCGCGCTCACGCTGAACCTCAACGACGGCTACCAGGGCGGGCAGCTGCGCTTCCCGGAGTACGGAAACGAGCTCTACCGGCCCGCGGCTGGTGCGGCGCTCGTCTTCTCCTGTGAGCATCTGCACGAGGTGCTGGACGTCACGGCAGGCCGCCGCTTCGTGCTGCTGTCCTTCATCTACGGCCAATCCGCTGACAGGAGATAGTGACGTTCCTGGTCAGCGGTGGTACGACGCGGATCGATCCGGACGGCCCGCTGCCGATCTGGGAGGTGCCAGTAACAGACGTTGCCGTGCTGGAGCGCCTGAACTTCCCCAGCTCGCCGTGACTGTGGCTGGAGACTCGTCGGCGAGGTCAGCGCAAGACCGGCCGGCCGGCCGAGAACGTCAGCGTGTCAATGAAAAGGGCTCCTCGCTAGATCGTGTGGGTTTGGACCCCTGAGGTCCAGACCCACACGATCTAGCGAAGAGCCCACCGAAAGCAGATGTAAGTACGTCACCGAGCCGCCCATCGGTTCTCGAGTGCCGCACTCTTGGACGCTGGTGCAGTGGACCATCGCCGACATGGTTCTACGTCGGCCCCTTTCGCGGATGTGGCTGCTGGAGTTGCCGAGGCTGCGGGTTCTCCGTTGGCTTCGCGGTGGATCAGCCGGTGCAAGCGGCGGTGCTCGCCGTGCCGGCGGCCGGCTGGACGCCGGCCTATGACATCGAC
>JADGOU010000168.1 GCA_017882835.1 Frankiaceae bacterium
CTCTCGGTCGGTGACGCGACGGTCGGCCAGCTGGCCGAGCCCTACGGCGTCTCGGTCCAGGCCGTCTCCAAGCACCTCAAGGTGCTGGAGGACGCCGGGCTGGTGAGCCGCAGCAGGGACGCCCAGCGCCGGCCCTGCCATCTCGAAACCGAGGTGTTCGACCTGATGACCAAATGGATCGAGAGGTACCGCCGGCAGGCCGAGGAGCGGTTCCGCCGCCTCGACACGGTGCTGGCAGCCATGGATGACGACCAGGACACCACTAACCACGAGCAAGGAGCAGCATCATGACCACGACCACGACGCACGAGACCCGGATCGAGGCCGACCCCGAACTGCCGACGGTCCGCATCGTCCGCGACTTCGACGCACCTCCCGACCGGGTGTACCGGGCCTGGATCGACCCGGAGTTGGTCGTCCGGTGGCTGGGTCCGAAGGACATCACCATGCAGATTGACACGTGGGACGCGCGCACCGGCGGCAGCTATCGCTACTCGGCGAGGCGCAACGGTGCGGAGATCGCCTCCTTCTACGGCTCCTTCCACGAGCTGCGGCCCGTCGAGCGGCTGGTGCAGACCTTCACCTACGAGGGCGTGCCCGACGGCGTCTGCCTCGAGACCGTCACCTTCGAGGATCTCGGCGACGGCCGCACCCGGGCGACCTCCCTATCGGTCGTCGACACCATGGAGAGTCGCGACGGGATGATCGCCAGCGGCATGGAGCACGGCGTGGTCGAGGGCTACGAGAAGCTCGACGCCCTCCTCGCCGAGGGATGACCCCCAGCCGAATCGCACCGCCGCCACCTTCACCGAGCGGGTGCTCTGGGTGGCGCCCTGCACCAGGACTGCCCAGCGACTGGATGCCAGAATCCGGTGAACCGGTGGGCCTTTACTGAGGCCGCGGAACGTCTTGGCCGCTGCGGTAGCTGGCGTACCCCTCCCAGGTATCGCTGGACGGCACGTCGTTCATCGATCGGATCACAGGCATGGCCTCCCCGCAGCGCCTGACCGAGAAGCTCCCGACAGCCCCATGCTCATCATGGCTGCCTCCGACGAGCACCAAGCGGGCATGTGGCCTCGGCAACCCAAACCTGCCGCATCGGACTGCTCGCCCAGCACGCCTACACCGACGAACACCGAGCACCACCCGCCGTAGCCCGGTGCGGGTGGTGGTCGCGGCGATGAGGTCGACGACCACCTCGTGGCTGGTCAGCGGGCGGCCCCGCCAGTTCAATCGAGATGTGGCTGAACAGGCGGTGCTCAATCTGGTTCCATTTGCTGGTGCCGGGTGGCAGGTGGCAGACCGTGATGGTCAGGCCGGTCTCGCGGGCTGTCCACCGTCACACGGGCCAAGGCGGCAAGCAACTGCCCGACCGTCCACGAACTCACCGGATGTCCCTGCGCCGTCAGCTCGGCCGCCAGCGTGCGAGTGGACTTCGTCCACCGCAACGCCGACATCGGATCACCCCGGGTATCGGGATCCACCATGGCCTCCAAGGCCGCCAGCAGACCCGGATCCGTTGCGGTCAACGGCTTACGACCGCCTCCACGCCTGGCCGGCGCACCCGGCCCATCGGAGCCGCCCCGGACGCCAAATCCCGCAGGCCCGTTGCGACCGTGTCCGGCGACACCCCGGCAGCCCGGGCGACCAGCGTGACCCCGCCACGCCCGAACTCTCGAGCCTCTGCCCCGAGTACCAGCCTGCCGCTCATCCAGATGCGGCCACAGCGAGGCCGCCTTACGCGCCACCGCCTCCGCGCTCACCGCCACACCACGAGCGTAGGAGTCAGATCAGAGTCTCAACGGCAAAGTCCTACGTCATTTGCTCGCGTGTCCTTACCACTTATCGATGGGGGCAACCAGCTCGGTCGAACGCATGGATCCGCTCGACGAGATGCTTAAGCCAGCCGAAGAACTGCCAGCGTCAGCCGCCGGGCGTCAGCCCGTTCCGTCGAGGCGAGTTCAGTCGTGCGCGTCGCGGTACCGCTCGACCACGTTCTTCGACATCCGGCCCTGGTCCTTGACCTCGATGCCGTGGTCGCGCGCCCACTGCCGGACGTCGTTGCTGAACGCCAGGTTGCTCAGCCCAGGCTGTGAGCCGTTGCCGTCGGCCTCGGCCGCACTGCCGGAGTCCGGCGATGCCGCCGCTAGCGTTGCCGATCTCGACGTGGTCGTCCGGCGACCCCGCGACGACCGACCTGCCGGCTGTCGGGACTGTTGCCGGCCGGTGGCGGTGGTTCGAGAGCGGCCGCCCCGCCGGCTGACCGGCGGTGAAGGCAGAACGGCCGTCAGGGCCGCCCGGAGCTCGTCCAGATGCGCGGCGCACACATCGAGCTGGTGCACTTCGCCTGCGAGGTCGAGTCGGACCGCGGCAGTCGCGACGACGGTGTCCCCACGCCGGTCGTCGATGTCGCACACGGTCATGGTGCGTTGTGCCATCACGACGCCTCCAACCGATTGAGTGTCGTTGAAGTATGGCAGCGCAACGATCAGCCTGCGTGCTTCCGTCGAGGGGAATCGGGCGCGTGTTGAGCAGGCCAGGTCGCTCATCCGGGCCGCTTGTCGGAGCTATGCCGGTCATACTGGCGCCGCGATGTCGGGGCAGCTGGCGCAGCCACTGGGTTTTGCCCATCGCGGGGGCGCGGCCAGGGCGGCCGAGAACACGTTGTCGGCCTTCCGCGCTGCGCTGGCAGCCGGGGCGACCGGGCTAGAAACCGACGTCCGTTTGACCGCCGACGGCGTGCCCGTGCTGCTGCACGATGATCGGGTGTGGAGCGCCGGTCGGCCGTTGCGGATCCGGACGACGACGCGCGACCGGTTGCCGCTGTTCGTCCCGGCGCTGGCGGAGCTGTACGCCGGCTGTGGGTCGGCCTACGACCTTGCAATCGACATTCTGGACGTCGCCGCGGTCGGGCCAGTGACCGACTGCGCCAGGAGTGTCGAGGCAGTCCGGGGGCTCTGGCTGTGCTACCCCAACCTGCCGACGCTGATGTGGTGGCGGACGCGCTTTCCCGACGTACGGCTGGTGTTGTCGACAACCCGGCGGGTGGTGGGGCGGCGTCCGGAGCGGTTGGCGATGCAGCTGCGCGCGGCCGGGGTGGACGCAGTGAACCTGCGGGCCCGGTGGTGGACGCCCCGGTTGGTCGACAGGTTCCACCAGCACGGAGTGCTGACCCTGGGTTGGCACGCGGACAGCACGCGGCGGCTGCGGCGCGTGCTGTCGCTGGGATGTGACGGGGTGTTCTGCGACGACGTCGCGGTGATGCTGACCGCCTTGACTGCCGCCCGCTGACCGCAACCTTCCCGGCCGACGTTGAGCAGACGTACGGCACCAGCGCGAGAAGACGCATGTGTACTCAACATCGGAATGGCGGCAGTGCCGGGGCCGTGGTCGGATTCCCGGTCGGCCGGGCACTGTTGCATCGGCGGTGGGCGTCGTCGCCCGCGCTCGAGTCGAGGGGACGCCCGGGAGTATGCTTTATCGGCGAAAGAGGATGTGTCGCCATGCGATCGAGAGGTCCGCTAGCAAGAGTCACCGTTCTGACGATGGCGATGATGCTCATGGCGGCGTTGACCGCCGCCACTGCGGCCGCCGCCACACCGGCCCCCGCCGCGACACCGGCAAGCAATCTTTGCCAGACAGCGGTCGACCGTACCAACGCGACGGCAGGGCAGACCACCGTGCAGGGCCTGCGGGTTGGGCAGCACGAGGACGCCACACCCCGCTACGACCGGGTGGTGGTTGACTTGTCGCAGCCGGTGCACAACTACCACGTCCGGTATGTGCCGCAAGTCTTCGCCGACGCCTCGGGGGAGCCGGTCAACCTTCGCGGCAGCGCTTTCCTGCACGTGCGGCTGGACTCTGCGTCCGGCCACGACGATAACGGGCACGGCACGATTCCGGTGACCGATCGGGTGGTCGACTGGGGTAGCTTGCGCGAGGCGCGACTGGTGGGCGACTTCGAGGGTATCGTCACTTTCGGCATCGGGCTGCGCGCCTCGGCCGATTTCGTCGTCTCGACGCTCACCAACCCCAACCGGCTCGTGATCGACGTTGCGATGCCTGGGCAGCATCCGTGGGTCTGCAACAGCGGCGCGGTGAAGGTGTTCTTCTTCGACCCGGCGCGGTTTGCGACAGCTGTCGAGCCGTACACGACGCCAGTGTGGCGCCGGGTGGAAACCCCGGCGGTGGCCGGCGGTGCGTTGAACGCGATGTTCCACGGACCGACCGTCACAGAGGAGCACAGCGGTTTGCAGTTCCGGAACTCAGGCGCCTCCGGCTTCAGTAACCTCAGCCTCACCGGCGGCGTCGCACGCATCCGGCTAACTTTCGGTTGTAGCTCAGGTGGCTCCACGGTCAGCATCGCAGGCGAGATCATTCCCACCCTCAAACAGTTCTCCAGCGTTCAAGGGGTGAAGATCTACGATCCGACTGGGAACACTGAGGTGCCGAACGGTCCCACTGACTCCATCCCGGAATGCCTAGAGCCGTAGGAGGACTAGAGCCGTAGGAGGATTAGCGCCGATTCTCGCGCAGCGAGTTCTACCCGGCTTAGGGGGCTTAGCCGGCGCGGCCGTCATGATCGAGTCAAGTGCGGCGTTCGGATCGTTGTCCTCCCAGGGTTGTGGGTTCGGGACTACGCCGCCAGGTGTGCGTAGCTGGCGGGTTCCGGCTGTCTTCTCGGCGAAGCCCGGCTAGGGGGTAGGGCAGCACGCCGAGGGTTGTCATACCCGTGTAAGTTGTGCGTCACCGCACAGGCAAAAGCTCGCGGTACCACGACCTCTGATCTGGTCCGCGAGCTGCTTGAGCTGGGCCGTCACACCCTGCAGGACGTAGATCGACATATCTCCCTCGCCGACGCATTGCGCGCCTTGGCCACGGTACGCACGCCCCCTCGACGCCGCCTAAACCCAGCCAGAGCGGGTCCTGGCGACAGGGCGCCGGCACTGCTGCCGAACATGCCGAAAGCCGATCGCGGGCGTGCTGGGCGCGGTCACCTAATCGATCGTGGGCTGAGCGTGGTCGGCGGCCACCCAGAGCACCAGGACCGACGTGCCTTCCGCGCCAGGCGCGGCGACCCGTCCGCGCCAACCGCCGCTCGGGCTTCGTACCACTCGGCAAGCAGGCCCGGCCAGCGACCGGGAGCCTCCGGGCAGTCGATCACCCAGCAGTGTTGTGGGGCGTGCGTTGCCTGCTGGCCATTCCCCGGATGCCCGACAACGGGCCCCTTGGGGTGTGTGGTTGGTGCGGCATGTTCGGGTCGGCCGGCTGGCGGTCCCAGCGAGCCAGTCCGCGAGAGGTCGGTAAGTCCGGTCCATGCCGCCTGCCACCAACCAGCCTGCCACCGGTCGAACTAGTGCTCGAAATGGTGTGCGCCGCGTCGGCCGCGCACGGGATGAACAGCAAACCGGGAGACCCCGACGACTCTGGGCACTCGCCGCCGCTGAGCACGGGCCGACCTGGCCACGCGTGCCGCCCGCGCCAAGGCGACCTACAAGACGGTCGGCGCCCTGCGTCATCGTCGCTGCCTGACCGGGTGGCGGCTGTCCCACGCAGTCGCCGGTAGCCGTGGGCGCTGTGGTGGCCTGTCGTTGCCGGGGCCCACGGCGGCCGCGTCGCCACGGCGGCCGCGTCGCTGCGGGGACAATGACTGACCGTGACCCTCCCCCTAGCCGACGCCGCCGGCAGCGACCACGAGCGGCGCCGCAACCTGCGCCGGATGAAAACGCTCGCCACCGGACTGCTCGGCCTGGCCACCGTGGTCTACGTGCTCGCTCGCCGCTGGGCCTCGGCCGGCGGCCCGAGCTGGGCCGGCTACCTGGCCGCCGCCGCGGAGGCCGGCATGGTCGGCGCGCTGGCTGACTGGTTCGCGGTCACGGCGCTGTTCAAGCACCCGCTCGGCCTGCCCATCCCGCACACCGCAATCATCCCGACGCGCAAGGACAATCTCGGCCGCAGTCTCGAGGAGTTCGTCGCCACGAACTTCCTGGCTGGGCCGGTCATCCGCGACAAGGTCGTCCAAGCGCAGGTGACCCGCCGGGTCGGGGCGTGGGTGGCGGAGCCGGCGCACGCCGAACGGATCACCGCGGAGCTGGGTGCACTCGTGCATGGAGTGCTCGCCGTGCTCACCGACGACGACGTCCAGGACGTGCTGGAGAACACTGTGCTCAAGCGGCTGGTCGAGCCGCCGTGGGGGCCACTGGCCGGCCGACTGCTGGGCGAGATCGTGGCAGACGGGGCGCATCATCGGCTGGTCGACCTCGGCGTGGACGAGATCTACGCCTGGCTGCTGGCCAACCGGGACGCGGTCATGCGCATCGTCACCGACAAGGCACCGTCCTGGTCGCCCAGGTTCCTCGACGAGCGCGTGGCGGCCCGGGTGCACGACGAGCTCGTCCGGTTCGTCCTGGACGTGCGGCACGACCCTGGGCACCGGGTGCGCAAGTCCATCGACGCCTTTCTGGCGCAGTTCGCCGAGGACCTGCGCACCGATCCGTACACGATCCACCGGGCGGAGAAGGTCAAGGACCAGCTGTTGCGTCATCCAGAGGTGCGCCAGGCGGTCGAGGCCCTATGGGCGACCGGCAAGCGCCTGATCGTGGAGGGCCTGGACGACCCGGCCAGCCCGCTGAGCCGGCGGATCGTGGCCATCGTGGTCTCGGTCGGCGATCGGCTGGCCGGCGACGCCGAGCTGCAGGCCAAGGGCGACCGCTGGCTGGCGGACGTCGCCGCGCA
>JADGOU010000169.1 GCA_017882835.1 Frankiaceae bacterium
GGTAGATCTCGGTGGAGGGGGGACGCGTGGCGGACACAGCGCAGTGGTACTGGTGCCTGGACCACGTTCGGGTCGAGCCGCAGGCCGGCTGTCGGGCCGAGGTGCGGATGGGCCCCTATGCCTCCGCCGAGGAAGCCGCGCACTGGCGGGAGCGGGTGGCGGCGCGCAACGAGGCCTGGGACGCCGCGGACGCCGACGAGGCTGGCGACTGACCCGGTAACCGCGCCGGGCGCCACCGGCCGGCCACCCGCTGCCAGCGCGCCAGCACCGGTCCGGCCAGGGTGAGCGCGGCGGCGTCGAAGAAGCAGTAGCCGCCGGCGGCCCCGCTCGGCGGGTTGCCGACGGCGAGCAGGCCGGTTGGGTCGTGGCCGGCCCAGGTCCAGGTGCCCAGCCCGGTGCCGATCAGCTCCAGGTAGGTCACGATCACGAAGGCCGCGGCGTAGACCAGCGGCGCCCGCCCACGCAGCAGGAACAACGCCAGGAAGCCGAGCCAGACCGCACCCAGCACGTCCAGTCGGGACGAGAAAGTCAGTCCCCAGGCTGCATAGGCGCCGCCGACTGCCAGCGTCGCCAGCGCCGCCCGCCGGCCAGCGAGGGCGAACAGCGGCGAACGCCCGAGCGCCAGGGCGGCGAAGTAGACCAGCCCGTGCCCCGGCGGCACGAACGCCGGCACGTTGTGCAGCCGGTAGGTGTAGGCGCCAAGCAGGGGAGAGCAGGTGTACTCGATCACCGTCGCGTAGCCGACCACGATCGCCACCTGCGCGCGGGTGCGCGGCGACTCGCTCCGCATCAGGACCAGCAGCAGCGCCCAGGTGCCCGCACCCAGCGCCCGCTGGGTCCAGACGCCCACCCCGACGTCGGCGACCAGCACCAGCGGAACCCACATAGCGACCACCGCGAACAGCGCCAGGTCCCGCCGCGAGGCGCGCACCGTCGACCCGAGCGACGGCCCCGGGGGAATGCCCGTCACTGACCTCGACCCTCGGCTCGATCGCTGGCTGCGTGGTTGGACCCTAGCCGGCAGTCCCGCGGGTTACGAGGTCGCCGGCAGCCGGGCGTGCGCGGGCGCCGCTGCGGGAGGCGGTGAGCTCACGCAGCGCTCCCGAACCTGCGGCACCGGGTCCGCCTTGTAGCGTGCGGTGTCGCCGACGCTCCACGTCGGAGCGGCCGGGCCGCTGGCGTGCACCCACGCCGCCTGCCGCGCCGCGCCGTCCGCGACGTACTCACCCGGAGCAGGGACGAGCACCGGCTGGCCGAACACCGACGGGGCGATGCGGCAGACGGCATCGGAGCGGGCGCCGCCGCCGACGAGCACGACCCGGTCGATGCTGGCGCCCTGGGCCGCCAGGGCGTCGAGGCCGTCCGCAAGCCCGCAGAGCAGGCCCTCGACTGTCGCCCGGGCGAGGGCAGCGGGAGTCGCGTTCGCCAGCTGCAGTCCATGGATCGCGCCGGTCGCGTCGGGACGGTCTGGGGTGCGCTCGCCCTCGAGGTAGGGCACCACCGTCATCCCGGCCGCCCCCGCCGGCGCGGACAGGGCGAGCCGAGAGAAGGACGCATGGTCCACACCGAGGATACGGGCGGCGGCATCGAGGACCCGCGCCGCGTTCAGCGTGCAGACTAAAGGCAGGAAGCGACCGGTGGCGTCGGCGAACCCGCAGACGATGCCGCTGGGGTCGGCGGCCGGCACGTCCGTGACCGCGGCGACGACACCGGACGTGCCGATCGACACGACGACGTCCCCGGCCCGGGCGCCCACGCCCAACGCAGCGGCCGCGTTGTCGCCAGTGCCCGGCCCCAGCACGGCGTTCCCCGGCGCCAACGACCAGGCCGCCTCGGCCGGAGCCAGCACCCGGGGCAGGAGGGCATCCTGGCCCAAAGCGAGCCGCAGCAGATCGGGCCTGTACGTCCCGGTCGCCGCCGACCAGTAGCCGGTGCCGCTCGCGTCCCCGCGGTCGGTGCTGAGCGCGGCCAAGTCCGACGCACCGGCGAGCTGCCAGGTGAGCCAGTCGTGGGGAAGGCACACCGCTGCCGTTCGGGCCGCGTGCTCCGGCTCGTGCTCCGCCAGCCAGCGCAGCTTGGTCACCGTGAACGACGCCACCGGGACCGAGCCCACTGCCTCGGCCCAGGCGCGCGGTCCGCCCAACTCGGCGACCAGCTCGGCCGCGGCTCCGGCCGAGCGGGTGTCGTTCCACAGCAGGGCCGGCCGCACCACCTCGCCGTGCTCGTCCAGGCACACCATGCCGTGCTGTTGCGCGCCGACGGCGACCGCGACGACGTCGACGATCCCACCGGCCTCCGCCAGCGCCGACTCGAGCGCAGTCCACCACCTGGCCGGGTCCACCTCCGTGCCGTCCGGGTGCGCGGCCCGGCCTTGGCGGAGCAGTGCACCCGTCTCCGCGTCCCGGATGACGACTTTGCAGGACTGCGTCGAGGAGTCGATTCCCGCGACCAGCGCCATCGCTGTGCACCTCCGGGTAGGGCTGTCAGTCGGCGACGATGCAGACCTTGCCGCCGGCCCCGCCGTCGGCAACGCGGTAGGCCTCGGCTGCCTGGGCGAGCGCGAACCGGTGCGTGACCACGTCCTCGGGATGCCGTCCCCAGCGCATCAGGAGCTCGAGCAGGTCCGCCATGTGCCGCAGCGACGTAACCCACGATCCGTGCATCGATACCAGTCGGTGGATCAGCAGCTCGGACACCGCGAAGGAGAGCTCACCGCCCTCGCCGACGAAACAGCAGCGACCCCAGGTCCGGGTCCCGGCAAGCGCGAGCAGCCGACCAGCCGCGCTGCCGGAGCAGTCGATGCTTGCCTCGCACCCTCGACCAGCCGTCAACTCGTCGACGGTCGCCTTCGCACTGTGGTCGGAAGCGAGGGCGTGGTCGACCAGGCCGCGGCCACCTGCCAGCTGCCGGCGTTCGGCGGAGATGTCGACGCCGAGGATGGGACCCGCACCCAGCCCGCGGGCAACAATGGCGGCGGCCAGCCCGACGGGTCCGGGGCCGGTGATCAGGAGACGGTTTCCGCCGGACACGCCCAGCCGCAGCAGACCCTCGTACGCCGTCCCGAAGCCGCACGAGACCAGCGCCCCGTCCACGAACGACAGTTCGTCGGGCAGCGGGATGCAGGTCCGCTCCTCGGCCAGCAGGTACTGCGCGTGGCCACCGTCGCGCTGCCAGCCGTATGCCGCTCGGGACGGGTCGCTGCAGCCGATCAGGTAGCCGTGCTGGCACTCGGCACAGACTCCACACCCGGCGACGTGGTAGACGACGACCCGGTTGCCGAGGGCTAGTCGGCGGCAGCCGGGGCCGACCTCAACGACCTCGCCGCAGGGCTCGTGCCCCGCGATCACGCCCTGGTAGGCGGTGCCGAGCCCGCCGGAGGTGATCGTGAAGACCGCGTCGAAGTTCTGCACGACGTAGATCGACCCCAGCAGGCCGGCGAGCTCGAGGTACTGTCGCAGGTGCGGAAAGGTCATGTACCGGAAGACCTGCCACGAGCTGGCTCCGTCCAGCCGGGCCGCCTCGATGATGTCCAGCGGCCGGCTCTGCAGTCCCGCCAGCAAGATCAGCATCATGAACGGCGTCCACTGCCAGACTAGTGACGCCTCGATCGCAATCAGTGGCTGGGAGGTGTCCAGTCGACCTGCGGCGGGTTGTTGGAGCCGAACAGCCGCCACACCGACGTGAGCAGGCCGTTGAACATGCCGTACTGCGGGTTGTACAGCGCGTGCTTCCATAGCAGGGCGGCCGCGACCGGTACGACGAGGAACGGGGCGATAAGCATGGTCCGTACGGCGCCGCGGCCGAAGAACTTCCGATCCAGCAGCAACGCGATTCCCATGCCCAGCAACAGACTGACGAGGACCACCGTGGCGGTGAGCACGATCGTGGTGAGGATGGCGTGGCGAGTGCTCACGTTGGTCAGCACCCGGCGGAAGTTCGTGACGCCGGCGAATCCCCGTTCCTTGGGGTAGCAGGCGTTCCAGCATGAATGACGTGACCAGCGTGACCACGAACGGCAGCTGGGTCACGACAATCGTGAAGATCAGTGCGGGCAGCAGTGGTCCCCGTCGGGACCACTGCTCGGAGCGGCGCCGTCGGTCGGTTTGCGGCGATGCGCCGGCCACCGCGCCGTGACTGCTTTGACCGGTGTCCACGGCGACGCTCATGACGCTTCCTCCTTTGGATCCGGGCGCCTTCCCGCCGACTGGGGAAGGGAAGGACGCGCCGCCACCAGAATCATCCGGAAGTTCGGGAGCGGTAGCGCTCGGCCACGTCTTCAGCCAGCGCCTGGCCCTGCTTCAGTGCCGCGTCGACGGATGTCTTGCCGGCGATGGCCGAGCTGACGAGTTGTGAGACCTGCGTTCCTACGTCCGGAAACTCAGGAATGTCGACGAACTGGATGCCCAGCGCCGGTCTGGGCTGCACGCCGGGGTTGCGGGGGTCAGCGCTCTCGATGGCCGCCCGGGTGGGCTCGGCGAACGCCGCGGCCTGGCGGACGTACGGCGGGATCTGATACGTCGACGCGCGCTTGCCGGCCGGGACCTTGGACCAGCCGAGCTCGTTGCCGACGAGGTTCTCGTAGTCCTTGCCGGAGGCCCAGGAGATGAACTTCCAGGCGTTGTCCTTCTTTGTGCTGGCCTGCTGGATGCTCCACGACCAGGCGTAGAGCCAGCCGGAGCTGTTGGTCTGGACCACCGGGGCGGCCACGTAGCCGATCTTGCCCCGCACCGGCGAGTCGGTGGCCTCGAGCGAGCCGGCCGCCGAGGTCGCGTCGCACCACATTGCGGCATTGCCCTGCTGGAGGTCGTTGAGGCACTCGGTGAAGCCGGCCTGGGAGGCCCCCGTCTCCCCATGCGACCGGACGAGGTCGACGTAGAACCAGGTGGCCTGCCGGAACCCCTCACCGTCGACCTGGGCGTGCCAGTCCTGGGTGAACCAGGCCCCGCCAAAGGTGTTGACAACCGTGGTGAGCGGCGCGAACACCTGTCCCCAGCCGGGCTGACCGCGTAGGCAGATGCCGGCCATGCCCTTCTGCGCTCCGTCCACCTTGGCCGCGATGTCGGCCACCTGCGGCCACGTCGGATGCGCGGGCATGTCGATGCCCTTAGCCGCGAGGACGTCCTTGCGATACATCAGGAAGGAGGACTCTCCGTAGAACGGCTCGCCGTACGGCTTGCCGTCTGCCCCGCTCAGCGACTGGGTCATTGGCCCGAGGATGTCGGACTGGTCGAAGCCGGGATCAGCCGCCAGGTAGCGGTCCAGCGGGGCGATCCAGCCGCTGCGGGCGTAGATGGGGACTTCGAAGTTGCTCAGCGATGCGACGTCGTAGGTCCCGGCCTGGCTGGAGAACTCTTGGCTGATCTTGTCGCGGACGTCGTTCTCCGGCAGCGTCGTGAAGTTGACCGAAATCCCGGTGTCCTTGGTGAAATGCGTCGCGGTGAGCTTCTCCAGGTCGACCATCTGCGGGTTGTTGACCATCAGCACGTTGATGCTGTTCGCGCCGCCGCCACCTGCTCCGCCGCCCCAGCCCGCGGCGCACCCGGTCAGCAGCAAACCCGTCACCAAGAATGCAGCCAGCGAACGGGCGGCGAGCCGCCGTGTCGACACTGCCGAACGGGCCACGACGGCCTCCACCGAGTCGCGCGCTGCCGACCGCCCATCGAAGCGCCATGGGAACGGGATGGGACTCGGGTGAGATTTCACCCAACATGCCAACGGGGTCACGACGTCGGATGCGAACATGCGCCGGTCAGCCGCCGCTAACCGACGAGCCGTTGCCCGGACCCGGGGTCGAAGTAGTGCAGCTGCTCCGGGACGGGTGCCAAGTTGACCACGTCACCCTTGTCCGGGGGCCGCTTCGGATCGACCCGGGCGACGAGCAGCACCGGGTCGCCGTCGTTGCTCGGCAGGCTGCCGTGCAGGAAGGCGTCGGAGCCGAGCTCCTCAACGAGCTCCACCACCACCGAGATCCCGGAGCCCGGACCGGCCAGCCGCAGGTCCTCCGGACGGATGCCCAGGGTGGCCTGCGATCCGGTGAGCTTGACGTGCGCTTCCCGCGGCAAGGGGACCGTCCAGTCACCGAGCCTCAGTACGCCGTCGCGGACGGGCACCGTCACCAGGTTCATGGCGGGCGACCCGATGAAGCCGGCGACAAACATGTTGGCGGGGTGGTCGTACATCAACCGTGGCTTGTCGAGCTGCTGCAGCATGCCGTCCTTGAGCACTGCCACCCGGTCGCCCATCGTCATGGCCTCGACCTGGTCGTGGGTGACGTAGACGGTTGTCACCCCGAGTCTGCGCTGCAGCGAGGCAACCTGGGTGCGGGTCGCCACCCGCAGCTTGGCGTCCAGGTTGGACAGCGGCTCGTCCATGCAGAACACCTGGGGGCTGCGCACGATCGCCCGCCCCATGGCCACCCGCTGGCGCTGGCCGCCCGAGAGCAGCTTGGGCTTGCGGTCGAGGAAGTCCATGAGGTCCAGGATCTTCGCGGCCTCGCGCACCCTCTTGTCGATCTCGTCCTTCGGCGTGCCGGCGATCTTCAGTGCGAAGCCCATGTTGGCCGCGACCGTCATGTGCGGGTAGAGCGCATAGGTCTGGAAAACCATCGCGATGTCCCGGTCGGCGGGGTCGACGTGGGTGACGTCGCGGTCCCCGATCCGAATGTGGCCGCCGTCGACGGGCTCCAGACCGGC
>JADGOU010000170.1 GCA_017882835.1 Frankiaceae bacterium
CACCTGGTCTACCCGGTGCTCTACGGCGGCGTGCTCAGCGGCCGGCCGCTGCCTACCGGCGTACTCGTCGCCCGCAACCTGCTGCTGATCGCTGCCACCATGAGCGCCGTGCGCGAGGCTCGCGTCCACGCCGCCAAGGTGGCCCGTCCGTCGCCCGCTGAGGACGCGCTGGTTACCGCCTGACTGGCCAGCTTCAGGCGCCGGCTGTCGCCACTGTGGACAAGCACAGTGGCGACCGCGGCCTGTGCACAACCACGTTGGGTGTGTCTGCCCGCCTTCCTACCGTGGCCAGGTCAGAACAACGCCAAGAGCCTCGCAACGACGAGGGACAGTGCTGCAGGGAGCCAGGTAGCCGCGTTGAACGCGCACAGAACGGAAGCCAACCGCGGCGTCGACTTTGAGGTGACGTTGGTCGCCACTCGTCCCGCGCGCCGGTGCGACGTGCGGGTGAGCGCCCCGCGAGGCACGCCGGTCGCCGCCGTCGCGGCTTCGCTGCGCCGGATGGTCGGCCTGCCGGCGGATGACGCCACCGCGGCCATGCATGTCGGCGCCGTCCCCGTCGACCTCGCCGCGGCCCTGGAGGACGCCTTGCGCCCGGGGTCGCTGGTGTCCTTCGGTGCCGCGACGGAGCCAGTCCGCGAGCCGGGGCCGGAGCAGCTAGCGTCAGTCGGCCAGCCGGGGCCGAGGCAGCTGCACGTGGTCGGCGGCCCGGACGCCGGCGAGATCACCACGTTGCTGCCCGTCAGCACGGTCATCGGCCGCGGGGCCGGGGCCGGGTTGCAGCTGGCCGATCCGCGGGTGTCCCGTCGGCACGCCGTGGCGCGCGTGACCGTGGGCGCGATCCTGATCGAGGATCTCGGCTCGACCAACGGCACCACGGTGGACGGCGTCCCGGTGGCGGTGTCCGGCCAGGCGCTGCGCGCCGGCGAGCTGCTGAGGGTCGGCGATACCGCGCTCGCCCGCCCCGATCGCGCTGAGCCGGTCGCCGCGGTGACCCCCGCCGGTGATGGCCATCTGGCCGTAACTCGGCCACCCCGGTTGCGCGCACCAGCTCCGGTGCACAGCGTCGTGCTCCCGACCCGTCCCACCAAGTCGCCGCGACCGAGGTTCGCTGTCCTGGCCGTGGTGCTGCCGTTGGTGCTCGGCCTGGTGATGTGGCGGGTGTCCGGGCAACTCTACTTTCTGCTGTTCACCCTGCTGTCTCCAGTGCTCGCTATCGGTACGGCGGTGTCCGACCGGACCGCCACCGGGCGCGCCTACCGCCACGGCCAGGCGGCCTACGACCGAGCTCGCGCCGAGGCCGACCAGCGGCTCGCGGATGCGGTCAGCGCGGACGCCCGCGGACAACGCCGAGCTGCCCCTGATCTCACCGTCCTGGCTGCGGTGGCCCTCGGTCCCGGCTCGCGACTGTGGGAGCGGCGGGGGGACGACGACGACGTCCTGCAGCTGCGGGTCGCGACCGCCGACGGTCCGACCGGGGTGAAACTGACCACGGATGTCGGGGAGGTGCTGGAGCCACCGGTGGCGCCGATGGTGCCGGTCACTGTCCGACTGCCCGACATTGGAGTTCTCGGCATTGCGGGCGGCGCTCGCCAAGCACATGGCCTGGCACGAGCACTGCTGGCGCAGGCGGCGGTCCTGCACGCCCCCCAGGACCTGGCCGTGGTCATCCTCGCGACCGCGGACCGCGCATCGGTCTGGGAATGGGCGCGGTGGCTGCCACATACCCGCGCGACCTTGACGCCGGCTGGCAACTGCCGGGCAATGTTCGGCCTGGGGGCGGAGCAAGCCGCCGCCCGGACCGCCGAGCTGCAGGCCTGGGTAGCGGCCAGCGCCGGGGCGCCGCGCTCGGTTTCATCGGCCGGCGAGCGCTCGAAGGTGCTGATGATCGTCGACGGCGCCCGGCGGCTGCGCAGCAGCACTCCCGGGCTGGCCGCGCTGCTTGATGACGGGCCCGCTGTGGGCGTACACGCCATCTGTCTGGATGACGACGAGCGGATGCTGCCCCAGGAGTGCGCCGTCGTGGTCAGGTTTCACAACAGCTCCTCCACCCGGGTGTCCGTGTGCCGAGCCGGCGGACCCGGCGTCGACGACGCGATCGCCGACACGGCAAGCCTGGACTGGGCCGAGCGGTTGGCCCGCGCCCTGGCGCCACTGCGAGTGGACACCTCGGACGATGGTGGGGCAGCGGCGTTGCCGGGCCACGTGCGCTGGACCGAGATCGCGGCACTGCCGCTACACGGCGGCGACGGTGACGTGGCGGCGGTGACGGCCCGCTGGACCGACGCCGCCTGCTCGACCACCGTGGCGCTCGGCTGTGGACTGACCGGACCGACGACGGTTGACCTCGCCGCCGACGGGCCACACATGCTCGTCGCCGGCACCACCGGTTCCGGCAAGAGCGAGCTGCTCCGGAGCATGGTGGCCTCGCTCGTGGCGGGCAACCGCCCCGACCAGCTCAGCCTGCTGCTGATCGACTACAAGGGCGGCGCGGCCTTCGGTCCCTGCGTCGCCCTGCCGCACACCGTTGGCGTGGTGACCGACCTGGACGCGGCCGAGACGGAGCGGGCGCTGACGTCGCTGCACGCTGAACTGCGGCGCCGGGAGCGCCTGCTGCACGCCGCCGGGGTCGCGGACTCCGACGCCTACCGACGGGCGGTGCCGGAGCGAGATCTCGCCACGCTGCCCCGCCTTGTGATCATAGTGGACGAGTTCGCCACCCTCTCCAAGGAGCTGCCGGACTTCGTCGACGGGCTCGTCGGGGTGGCCCAGCGGGGTCGATCGCTCGGCGTGCACCTGGTGCTGGCCACGCAGCGGCCGGAGGGAGTGGTGCGCGCCGACATCCGAGCCAACACGAACCTACGAGTCTGCCTAGCGGTCACCCGGGCGGCGGAGTCCCTCGATGTGTTGGAGACCCCCGCGGCCGCCACCATCCCCCGCGGGATCCCGGGCCGGGCCTTCCTGCGCGCCGGTCCGGATGCGCCGACACCGTTCCAGACGGCGTGCGTCTCGACCGGCTCCACGCGGGTCGGCGGCGCACTTGCCCCGGCCGTGATCCCCGCGCCGTACGCCGAGCTGGGAGCGAACCCGGTGGTCGCACCGGTGGCACCCGAGTTCGGAGGAGATGCCGGGCGAGCGGACTGCGACCTCGACCGGCTGGTGCGCGCCGTCGCCGGCGCCGCCGAGCGGCTGGGCATCGCTGCGGCCCCGGCCCCGTGGCTGCCGCCCCTGCCGCCGATGGTGGAGGTGGCGGCACTGCCACCGCTGGATGCCACGCCGTCGCGGCCCGGTGGCGTGCCAGCCGCGCCGTACGGATTGCAGGACCTGCCGGCGCAGCAGCGACGACGCTCCTTGGCCTACGACCTCACAACCGCCGGTCATCTGCTGGTCACGGGTACGGCTGGCAGCGGCCGCACCACCTTGTTGCGCACGCTGGCTGGATCGCTGGCTGCCGCCACCGGGCCGGCCGACGTGCACCTCTACGCCGTCGATGCCGGCGGCGGCAGCCTGGCGCCGCTGGCCGAGCTGCCACACTGCGGGGCGGTCGTGTCCCGCGACGAGCCAGAGCGACTGGACCGACTGCTTAACGTGCTGCTGGCCGAGGTCCACCGGCGCCAGCGAGTGCTCGCCACCGACGGGCATCTCGATGTCGCCGAACAGCGGGCGGCGGTGGCGGCGGCGGACCGACTGCCCTACCTGCTGGTGTTCGCCCACCAATGGGATGCGCTGCTGTCCGCCTATCAGGACCTCGATGGCGGCCGCGTCATCGACGCCGTGCTGCGCCTGTTCGCGGACGGGTCGGCCGTCGGCCTGCGCGCGGTCGTGACCGGCGACCGCGCCACGCTGCTGGGCCGGCTCGCTGCGGTGATGTCGGACCGCCTGCTGCTGCAGTTGGCCGACCCGGCCGACTACGGCGTGGTAGGGCTGCGGCCGGCGGCGGTCCCCCGCCGACTGCCACACGGCCGCGGGTGGACCCTCGACGGCTTGGTGAGCACCCAGGTAGCGGTGCTGGGGCCGGATCCGGCCGGCGCGGCGCAGTGCGCGTTGTTGCGCCGGATCGCCGCTGCCAGCCGGCGGGACTGCGCTGCCATTCCCGCGAATCGACTGCCGCGGCGGGTGGACGCGATGCCGACCCTGGTGCCGGCAGCCGAGCTGGCCCCCCGGCCGCCGGCGGCCGCCAACCGAGGCACTGCTCGCGTGGCGCTGGGCATCGGGGGCGATGAGCTCGGCGTGATCGCGGTCGATCTGGGCGACGTTGGTCACCGGTTGTTGGTCGGCGGTGTACCCGGCTCCGGCCGCAGCACGGCGCTGCTCACGATCGCCGGAGCACTGCTCAACGACGGCAACGGCGTCGTCCTGGTCGCTCCCCGACCCTCTCCGCTGCGGGCGCTGGCCGGCCGACCCGGAGTCTTGGGATCTGTCGAAGATCGGGCCGACTCCGACCAACTTGCTGACCTGCTGCGAGCGGCGCCCAGACCGCTGGCGGTGATCGTCGATGACGCCGACTACCTGATCGACGCGCCGCTGGCTGTCGAGCTGGATCGGCTGGTGACGCAGGACGGACCGCAGCGCCCCGTCCTGGTGGCGGCCGGCGCCACCGAGGCGCTGGCCACGACGTACCGGCCGTGGGTCGTAGATGCTCGGCGCAGCCGCGCTGGACTGCTGCTCGGCCCGCGCTCGACCCTGGACGGTGAGCTGGTGGGGGTGCGGCTGCCCCGCACCGCGGTCGGCCGGCTGCCACCCGGGCGCGGCATCCTGGTGATCCAAGGCGAGGTGGCGCCGGTGCAAGTGGCACTGCCGCCGGAATGCCAGGTGTAGCCGCCATCCCGGTCGGGGCCGGCGGTGACCCCGGAGGTGGCCGGTGGCCGCGCGCCGGCTACCCGCCGGCTACCTCATGTGCGGATAGCGGTAGTCGGTCGCCGGCACGAACGTCTCCTTGATGGTGCGGGCGCTCACCCAGCGCAGCAGGTTGAGCTTCGAGCCCGCCTTGTCGTTCGTGCCGCTGGCCCGCGCGCCGCCGAACGGCTGCTGGCCGACCACCGCACCGGTCGGCTTGTCGTTAATGTAGAAGTTCCCGGCTGAGAACCGCAGGGTTTCGGTCGCCACCGCAATCGCCTGCCGGTCCTGCGCGAAGATCGAGCCGGTGAGGGCGTAGCTGGCCACGTTGGCTGCCTGCGCCACCACCGCGTCGTACGCGTCGTCGTCATAGACCAGCAAGCCGAGGACCGGCCCGAAGTACTCCGTCGTCAGGACATCGTGCGTCGGGTCACTGGTGCGCAGCACAGTCGGGCGCACGAACCAGCCCTCCCGGTCGTCCGCGGTGCCGCCGGCCAGGACCTCCAGGGCCGGATCGCCGGCCGCCCGCGCCAGTACGTCGGCCAGGGTCCGGTAGGCGTTGCCGTCGATGACCGCACCCATGAAGGTGCTGAGGTCGGTGACGTCGCCCATTGGCAGGCTCTCGACCTCGGCGAGGAAGTCCTCGCCCATCCGCCGCCACAGCGAGCGGGGGATATAGGCGCGGGAGGCCGCGGAGCATTTCTGCCCTTGGTACTCGAACGCGCCGCGCACCAGCGCCGTCCGCAGCGCGGCGATGTCGGCCGACGGGTGCGCGATCACGAAGTCCTTGCCGCCGGTCTCCCCCACCAGCCGCGGGTAGCCGCGGTAGCGGTCGATGTTCTCCCCCACCGTCCGCCACAGCTGCTGGAATACCGCGGTGGAGCCGGTGAAGTGGATGCCGGCCAGGTCCCGGTCCGGTACGGCGACCTCGCCAACGATCCGGCCGCTGCCGGTGACCATGTTGATCACGCCGGGCGGGAGCCCCGCGGCCTCCAGCAGCCGCATCAGGAAGTACGCCGCCAGCAGCTGGGTCTGCGCCGGCTTCCACACCACCGTGTTGCCCAGCAACGCCGGTGCGGTCGGCAAGTTGCCGGCGATCGCGGTGAAGTTGAACGGCGTGATCGCCAGGACGAAGCCTTCCAGGGGGCGGTACTCCATCCGGTTCCACGTTCCGGCCGAGCTGGCCGGCTGCTCGCGCAGGATGTCGGCGGCGTAGGCGACGTTGAACCGCCAGAAGTCGATCAGCTCGCAGGCCGCGTCGATCTCGGCCTGGGTCGCGGTCTTGGACTGGCCGAGCATGGTGGCGGCATTGAGCGTGTCCCGCCACGGACCGGCGAGCAGGTCGGCCGCCTTGAGCAGCACGGCGGCCCGGTCGTCAAAGGTCAAAGCCTGCCATCCGGGCGCTGCCGCCTTAGCCGCGGCGACCGCGGCACCGACGTCGTCGGCCGTCGCCGTGCGCAAGGTCCCCACCACGGCCGAATGCCGGTGTGGCTGGACCACATCGACCGGCGCACCGCCGCCCATCCGCTGCCGGCCGCCGATCGTCATGGTCAGCTCGACCGGCTCGACGGCCAGCTCCTTGAGCCGGCCCTCCAGCCCGATGCGTTCCGGTGAGCCCGGCGCGTAGCCCCGGACGGGCTCGTTGACCGGGACCGGAACGGTGGTGGCCGCGTCCAGCACAATGGCCTCCTGCGAGCAGACCAGGCGGTCCCAGCGGCCGCCCGGGGAGTCCATGGTGCCACCCGAGCTGTGGTCAGCCGAGCTCCACCAGCGCGTCCAGCTCCTGCGCGGCGTACCACATCAGCTCGTGGCCGTCCGCCTCGTCCACCACGAACTGGGCGTCGTCGCTGC
>JADGOU010000009.1 GCA_017882835.1 Frankiaceae bacterium
TTCGTCAGGTCGCCGGTCGCTCGGTGATCGGGGCGGCCATTCGCCGTTCGGCGCCGTTGGTGGTGATGCCGGCGTCCTAACCGGTCAGCAGTTATCCGCGCGAGCTGGTCTTTGGGAGAGCGCGTGGTCGCCACCGCGAGGCGGCGGCCAGTCCGAGTGCGTCGCGCTGAACGGCTGGCCGAGCCCGGGCCGATGCTCCCAGGCCAACGCGGCCCACTAGCAACTAGCTAGGGCTAGGCGCTGTCCGGGTACTGGAAGTAGACCTGGGAGATGTCGCGCGGGTCGTGGTGGATCGGCCATTTGCGGATCCTCCAAGCGGCAGCTACGCCGGACTCATGTCTACGAAGCGTGAGTAGTGCCCTTGAAACGCCACGGTGATCGTGGCGGTCGGGCCGTTGCGGTGTTTAGCGACGATGAAGTCCGCCTCGCCGGCTCGCGGCGACTCCCGCTCGTAGGCATCTTCCCGGGACAGCAAGATCACCACGTCTGCGTCCTGCTCAATTGCGCCGGACTCCCGCAGGTCGGAGAGTTGAGGTCGCTTGTCTTGACGCTGCTCGGGACCGCGGTTCAGCTGGCTGATCGCCACCACCGGGCACTCCAGCTCCTTGGCAAGCAGCTTCAGCGACCGGGACAGCTCGCTGACCTCCTGCTGCCGGCTTTCCACCCGCTTGGGTGAGGTCATCAGCTGGAGATAGTCGACGACGACAAGCCGAAGTTCATGCCGCTGCCGCAACCGCCTGGCTTTGGCGCGAATCTCCATCATCGTCAGGTTGGGCGAGTCGTCGATGAACAACGGCGCCTCGGCGACTTCCCCCATCCGACGGGCCAGGCGGGACCAGTCCTCATCGGTCATGCCGCCCGAGCGCATGTGGTGCAGCGGCACCCGGGCTTCAGCCGAAAGCAATCGCATGGTGATCTCGCTCCGGCTCATCTCCAGCGAGAACACCACCGACGTCAACCCGTGCTTGATCGAGGCCGACCGGGCGAGGTCCAGACCCAGCGTGGACTTACCGATCGCGGGCCGGGCCGCCAGCACGACCAGCTGCCCGGGATGCAGCCCGTGCAGCAGGGCATCGAGGTCGCGAAAGCCAGTCGGGACGCCGACCATGGTGCCGTTGCGACTGTCGGCCGCCTCGATCTCGTCCAAAGTGCCCTGGAGCAGTTGTTCCAGGATGACGTAGTCCTCACTGGTACGACGCTCGACCACCTCGTACACCGCGGCTTGGGCCCGGTCGACGATCTCGTCCACGTCGCCGCCCTGGCCGGCGTAGCCGAGCTGCACCACCCGCGTGCCGGCCTCGACCAGGCGACGCAGGATGGCGCGCTCGGTGACGATCCGCGCGTAATAGCCGGCGTTCGCCGCCGTCGGCACGGACGAAATCAGCGTGTGCAGATAGGGGGCACCGCCGATTCGGGCGATCTGACCGGTGCGGGTGAGCTCGGCGGCGACGGTGACCGGATCGGCCGGCTCTCCCTTGCCGTAGAGATCCAGCGCTGCCTCGAAGACACTCTGGTGGGCCGGCCGGTAGAAGTCGGTGGCCCGCACCACCTCGACCACGTCGGCGATGGCGTCCTTGCTCAAGAGCATGCCGCCGAGCACGCATTGCTCAGCGGCGATGTCCTGCGGTGGCGTGCGCTCGAACTCGACCGACCGTTGCGGTCCGACGCCGGCCGTCGCCAGCCGGGGTACGTCGTCGGTCACCGACACCGGATGCGCCCCCTTCTGGTCGGCGAGCGCCGACACGACAGTTATGCCTGGAGCGTCCGACAGTTTCCGGTTGCGGGCTGCTGGGCGTCCGAAACCGCAGGTTAGGGGGGCGATGCGCAGGCAGGCGACCGATGCTGTGCGCCGCGCTGTGCGCGCGGTGTGCATGGCTCGGTGCGGCGGTGTGCATAGGGAGGACGCTCCGCTGTGCACTGCTGACCACAGCGACGCGGCCTGAGCGGCGTACCGGCAGCTTCGTCATCCGCACGATGTGGACGGCAACTTTTCGCGCCGTCGGTGGGTGGGTGGGTGGGTGGGTGGGTGGGTATCGGTCCAAACACACGTAAGACAGTGTCGAAAGGCCGCCCCCACAGCACGTATTAGCGCTCGCTTGGCACGGTGGAACATGGACGGGCCCACCAACGGCGAGCGGACCGAGAGCTCGCCGCCTGCCCATGGGGCAGCAAGCTGCGCGTCAGCGCGGAACAGCGCCGGCGATTTCAGTCGGTCGAGCGGTCGAGCCGTAAGGCGACTAGAGCGAAACGACCTCGACCGGAACGGTGGCGGCCACCTCCGGGTGCAGGCGCACCGACACCGTGTGCGTGCCGGCGGTCTTGATCGGGCTGGTCAGCTCCACCCGCCGCCGGTCGAGCTTGGGACCCCCGGCCGCCTCGACGGCGTCGACGACATCCGCCGCGGTAACCGAGCCGAACAGCCGGCCGCTGCTGCCTACTCGAGTGCCCAGCCGGACAGTGAGCCCACCGAGCTGCGCAGCCAGGGCCCGGGCCTGCCCCAGATCGCGGACCCCTCGGACGTCGCGCGCGCGACGAATCGTGGCAATCTGCTTCTCGGCGCCGCGGGTGGCCAGAATGGCCAACCCTTGCGGGAGCAGGTAGTTGCGGCCGTAGCCGTCCCGGACTTCGATGACATCGCCGGGCGCACCGAGACCGGTGACCTCTTGGGTGAGGATGAGCTTCATCGCCGCCTCTACCGAGCCATGCTGGTGTAGGGCAGCAGCGCCATCTCGCGGCTGTTCTTCACAGCAATGGCGACCTCGCGCTGATGCTGGCGGCAGTTGCCGGACACCCGCCGAGCACGGATCTTGCCTCGGTCGGAGATGAACTTGCGCAGCAGCGCAGTGTCCTTGTAGTCGACGTAGGAAATCTTGTCTTTGCAGAAGACGCAGACCTTGCGCTTCGGCTTGCGAACGGGGGCCTTGACCATCACATTCTCCGGGCGGTGGGGGGAGGCGGGTTAGAGCAGCGCGCCTGGGTGGGAAGCGCGGTGGGACAGCAATCGCGGTGGCTGGTCTAGAACGGCGGGTCGTCGCTCATCCCGCCGGCAGGTTGGGCCGCCCATGGGTCATCGGCACCGCCCCCGCGCGAGCCGCCCCCGACGGTGGCGCCGGCGCTGGCGCCGCCGAAGCCGCCGCCCCCCCTGGTGACTTTGTTGATCTTCGCCGTGGCACTGCGGAGTGAGGGTCCGACCTCGTCCACCTCGACCTCGAAGACCGTGCGCTTCTCTCCTTCGCGGGTCTCGTAGGACCGCTGCTTGAGTCGGCCGGACAGGATGACCCGCATCCCGCGCTGCAGGGACTCGGCGACGTTTTCGGCCGCCTGTCGCCAGACGTTGCAGGTCAGGAAGAGGCTTTCGCCGTCCTTCCACTCGTTGGTCTGCTTGTCGAGGAAGCGCGGGGTCGAGGCCACCCGGAACTTCGCCACCGCGGCGCCGCTGGGGGTGAACCGCAGCTCCGGGTCCTCGACCAAGTTGCCGATCAACGTTATCTGAGTGTCGCCAGCTGCCATGTGGTCATCCCTTGCGCCGCCGATCGGGCGGGTCGGCGGCGACTCGATTCGGAGTAGTGAGACAGGGCACAACGTACGCGCCGAGTCCGACGAAACCGGGCGCCCAGAGAGCGTCCGGGCCGCGCGGACGCGAACAGGTCAGTGCACGTCCGGCCGCAGCACCTTGGTCCGCAACACGGACTCGTTGAGGTTGAGCTGTCGGTCCAGCTCCTTGACCGTCGCCGGCTCGGCGCGCAGGTCAATGACGGCGTAGATGCCTTCGAGGTGTTTGTCGATCTCGTAGGCGAGTCGGCGCCGACCCCAGACGTCGACCTTCTCGACGGCCCCGCCACCGGTGCGGATAACGCTGAGGAACCGGTCCAGGGACGGAGCCACCGTGCGCTCTTCCAGATCCGGGTCCAGAATGATCATTAATTCGTAATGACGCAAGACTGACCCACCTCCTCCTGTGGACTAAGCGGTCACGGTCGTTCCGTGACAGGAGGGCTGTTCGCGTCGAACGACCCCACGGTATCAGCCGGAACGAAGAGCGCCGATCGTCGACCGACGCTCCGCCAGCCGAGGAGCCGTTAGCCTTGGCGACATGCTGCTGGGCGCCCACGTCGACGCGACCGACCCGCTGGCGGAGGGCAAGGTTCGCGACGCCGACCTGGTGCAGTTCTTCCTGGGCGACCCGCAGGACTGGAAGAAGCCGCCGCCCCGGCCGGACGCCGACGTCTTGCGGACCAGCGACCTACCGATCTACGTGCACGCGCCGTACGTCGTGAACCTCGCGTCCCCGAACAACCGCATCCGTATCCCCAGCCGCAAGATCCTCGCCGACCAGGCAACCGCCGCCGCGCGGATCGGCGCCCGGGCGCTGATCGTCCACGGCGGCCACGTCGGGGCCGGCAGCGACCCGGCGGCGGGGATCGAGAACTGGCGCAAGACGTTTGAGCGGTTCGACCCGCCGCTGCCGATCCTGATCGAGAACACCGCCGGCGGTGAGCACGCGATGGCGCGCCGGCTGGAGGCGATAGCGCGGCTGTGGGCCGCGCTGGACCGGTGGGTGCGCGCGGGCAAGGTGGGATTCTGCCTGGACACCTGCCACGCCCACGCCGGCGGTGAGGCACTCGTGGGCCTGACGGAGCGTGCGCTTTCCGTTACCGGGCGGATCGACCTCGTGCACGCCAACGACTCCAAGGACGGATTCGGCTCCGGCCGAGACCGGCACGAAAACTTCGGCGCGGGTCGGATCGATCCGGACGCGCTGGTGGCTGTGGTCGCCGCCGCGAACGCCCCCGTGGTCTGCGAGACCCCGGGCGGCGTGGACGGCCAGGCGGCCGACATCGCGTTCCTGCGCGGGCGGCTACCCGCGGGCTGACGCTGACAGGGAGCCGGGTGATCGGGCCAGCCACCCGGGTAGGCGGAGGCGATCCGGTGCCCCGTCGAGCGGGCCGCCCGCCGGGTCGTCGACATCGACGGCGCGAACCCGGTCCCGCTCCGGTGCCCAGATATCGCGGACCACAAGCGCCGCGAACGAGAGCATCGCTGCGTCGCGCGCCAGCACCGCCAGCAGGAACCACCCCTCGGGCAGGCCGGCGCCGGGGTAGGGGCCGGGATGGGCCAAGCCGACAAAGAAGTACCACTCCGCCGGCAGCACCAGCACCTCGATGGCCTGCCAGGCCAGAAACGCTGGCCAGGACGGTCGGGCCAGCACAGCCAGCGGCAGCAGCCAGACAACGTACTGCGGTGAGTGCACCTTGTTGGTGAGCATGAACCCCACCAAGGCCAGGAAGTACAGCTGCGGGAGCCGCGGCCGGCGTGGGGCCCGCAGCGCCAGCACCACCACCGCGGCCATGGTCAGCAACAGGCCGGCGAATACGGCGGCGTTGAGCCGACCCGGCGCGCCGTCGATCGGCCCAACCCGGTCGAGCGGGTGCCCGGTGACGTGCTGCAGCACGAACCACAGCGAGTCCCAGTTGGCCGGTCGGGTCCGGTTCAAGTCTACGAACCGAAGCAGCGCGTTCGCCCCACCGCCGCGGTGCGGCGCGAGGGCAGCCATAAAGGCGCCCGGTCCGCCGGCGAGCAACTGCGACCACGCGCTGGGGGCGACCGCCACCAACGCACCGTCCGGGCCGGCGGCGAACGCTGGCGCCGCGACGTACGCCGGCAGGCAGGCGAGGACCACCGTCGCCAGCGAGGCAGCAGCAGTGAGCGCCCACGATCGCAGCCGGTCCGCCCGCAGGCAGAGGGCCAACAGCGGCACGAGGAACAGCGCCGGGTAGAGCTTCGTCGCCGTCGCCAGCCCGAGCAGGACGCCGGCCAGTACCGGTCGGCGCCGAGCCCAGGCCAGCATCGCCAGGCCGGCCAGCGCGGCGGCGGCGAGATCCCAGTTGGTCATGGCGTGCACTACCAGGGCGGGCGCGAGCGCCAGCATGGCGGCGTCCCAGCGCCGCCGGCCGGCCAGCAGCGCGGTGGACCAAACCAGCGCGAGGGTGGCAACGGCCAACTCGACCCAGGTCAGCCCGTAGAACGCCGGATACCGCTCGGCGACCGGCCACCACCTTGCTGCCGCCGACGCCGCCGCCATCACGGCCCCGATGCCGACCGGGTACTCCACCGGCACATCGACGTACGGCGTGCGGCCGGCGACCAACCCCTCGCTGCCGTACAGCGCGATGACGTCGGAGTAGCACAGCAGGCGATACTGCCGATCCTGCGCCCACAGGCCATCTCGGCACGGCGCCTTCTGCGCCCAGGCCAGCGTCATGGTCAGGAGCGTGAGCGCGAACAGCACCCGCAGTGGGGTCCACCACCCAACCGCCGGTTGGGCATGCCGACCGGGCAACCCGCCTAGCGGCCGCAGCGCTCCCCGCACCACCGGATCTGCGGGCGGTAGGTGGCCGGTCACCCGCTGCCGTCAGCGAGGGGATTGGTCGACTTGGGCGCGAACGCCGGGGATTGCGCGGCCGCTGCCGCCGCGCTCGGTGGCGTGGAGGCTCCCGCGCTCGGTGCCGCACTGCCCGACGAGCTCGGTGGGAGCGAGCTTGGCGGGACGCTTCGCGTGCCCGACGGTGTGGCTAGCGGCGAGGCGCCGGCGGACCTGCTGGGCGCCGGGCGCGCCGTGGGGCTGCGAGTACTGGCCGGGGACGGGGTGGCGCTGGCCGTCGCGCTGGAGGTGACGGTGGGGCTCGGCCCGGCGTACCGCGTAGCGCCGACGTACGCCGGGGACGCGAACCGCCGGACCGGCTGGCCCTGCAGCGCCTGGTCCATGAAGGTCTTCCAGATGCTGGCGGGCAGCGTGCCGCCGGTGACCTCGCTCACTCCGGCGATCCCCTGCAGCGGGGCGTTGCCGTCCCGGAACAGCACACTGACGGCGGCCAGCTGTGGGGTGTAGCCGCAGAACCAGGCCGCCGTGTTACCCGACGTGGTGCCGGTCTTGCCCGCCGCCGGCCGGCCGCCGGCAAGCTGAGCGTTGGTCGCGGTGCCATCGTCAACGACCGATTGCATGGCAAACGTGGCGTCGTCCACGACCGCTCGGTCGAACTTCGGGGTCGCGGTCGGCGCCGCCTGGTAGAGCGTCCGGCCCTCCGCGTTGGTGACCTTCTCCACCAGGTACGGCGCGGCAGCCACGCCGCGGGCGGCGAAGGCCGCATAGGCAGCCGCCTGGTCGAGCGGGTGCACGCCGCGGCCGAAGCCCCCCAGAGCCAGTGACGTGCCGGCCCCGGTGGCCCCGCCGATGTCCATCGGGCTGGTGATCCCGGCGTCGGCGGCCGCTCGGACCACGTTGTCCAGGCCCGCGTCCAGCGCCAGCGGAACGTAGACAGTGTTGACCGAGTGCGCCGTCGCGGTCACCAGGTCGATGTCGCCGAACTGCTCGTCGGCGAAGTTGGTGACCTGCTGACCCCTGAACGTCTGGGGCGAGCTCCCGTCGTACCGGCTGCGCACGCCGATGCCCGCACGGAGCGCCGCTAGCAGCACGTAGGGCTTGAACGAGGACCCCGGCTGGACATCAGCTTGGACGACTGTGTTGAACGGGTTGGTCACGTAGTCCTTGCCGGCGTACTCGGCGCGAATCCGACCGGTGCCGGGTTCGATAGCGACCAGCGCCTGCCGCAGGTCGGCCGGTGCGTTGCCGCCCAGAACGCTGTCCCCGGCGGTGACCGCGGCCTGCTGCGCCGCGACGTCGATGGTGGTGGTCACCCGCAGGCCGGAGCGGTGCACGGTGTCCTCGGCGATGCCCCGCGCCGTCAGCTCGTCCTCGACCTGGCGGACGAGATACCCCTTGGGTCCGGTCAGCTGGTTGGCGGCCGCCTGCCGGGGGGCCAGCGTGGGGTACACCGCCGCGGCCGCGCGCGCCGGCTCCAGCCAACCCTGTTTGGTCATGCCGTCGAGCACGTAACGCCAGCGCTCCCGCGCGGCCTGCGGATGCAGGGCTGGGTCGTAGCCGCTGGGGGAGCGAATGCTGGCGGCGAGCACCGCGCCCTGCTCCACGGTGAGGACATCGACCGACTTGGCGAAGTAGGTCTGCGCGGCCGCCTCGATCCCGTAGGCGCCGCGGCCGAAGTAGATGGTGTTGAGGTAGTCCTCCAAGACGGTGTCCTTGGAGCGGGTGCGGTCGAGCTTGACCGCGATGAAGATCTCGCGAATCTTGCGCCGAAAGGTCCGGGCCTGGGTCAGGTAGGCGTTCTTGGCGTACTGCTGGGTGATGGTCGAGCCGCCCTGCTGGACGCTGCCGCCGCGCAGGTTGGCCAGCACCGCGCGGCCGATGCCGGGCACCGAGATCCCGGGCTCGGAGTAGTAGTTGCGGTCCTCGGCGGCGAGCACCGCCTGGCGCACCTGCTGCGGCACCCGCGACAGCGGGACGTCGGTTCGGTTCTGCGACCCCAGCCGACCGATCTCGGTAGTCCCGTCGGCGTAGGCCACCACGGTGGTCTGCGCGGTGCTGACATCGCTGGGGTTGGGCACCTTGGTGGCGGCATAGACGATCCCAACCAGGATAATGAGCAGGCCGAGCAGGGCGAGCGGGGTCAACAGCAGGATGCGCCGGGCCCGCCGGCGCCGGCGGATGGGGCTCTGTGCGGGCCGGGCGGCGACGGGGGGACCCGTCACGACCTCGGCCGGCCGCGGGCCCGGCTGGAGCCGGCGGGCAGGCTACCAGCGCGCCGGCTTCGGGAGACGCCCTCGGTCGCGCTCGTCCCGGCGGTGTACGACGTGGTGAGGTGGTTCCAGGCGCACGAGCGGCAGACCTCAACGACGTACACCGCGAACTCCTCCACCTCGCTGGCCAGGGTGCGGAGCTGGGCGGGCGTGCGGGCGCTCCCGGCCAGCGAGCCCAGCTGTTCGCCGTACACGTAGTGCACAAGGGTGAGCAGCTCACGCCGACAAACGGGGCACCGCCGGGCGGACGGCTCACCGTGGTAGCGAGCGGCCCGCAGCAGGTACGGATGGGCGTCGCAGATGTCGCTGCGCGACACCCGACCGGCGCCTAAGTCCGCCAGCACCGCGCGACGGGCCAGCGCATAGTCGACGACGGACCGCTGCGACCGCATAGCGCGAGAGTACGCCGGGGGAGGAGGCTCCAGGCCCACTGTCGGCGGCTCCGCGAGCACGCCCGGTCGGGTGTGACATCCCTCGGCGTGTTCGCCCCGAGTTCGGGTCGCGTTCACTTCGGGTTCGGGTCGCGTTGCCGTCGGCGTCACCGGAGGCGTATCGTACCGATGTATCAGACCGATACATCGGTACGGCACATTCGCGGCTTCGCGGACATCACCATGGCAGCCAAACCATGGCAGCCGATGAACTCGCTTGGACAGAAAGGAGACGGCGATGCTCGAGTTCGCCGTCCTCGGACTGTTGCACGAGTCGCCGATGCACGGATACGAGCTGCGCAAGCGGCTCAACGCCGTACTCGGGGCCTTCCGCGCCTTCTCCTACGGCTCGCTCTACCCGTGCCTGCGCCGGATGAAGGCGGCTGGGTGGATCAGCGAGGACCAGCCGGTCAGCGCCGAAGCCGCGCCCGTGCTCACCGGCCGGCGCGGCAAGGTGGTGTACAAACTCGCCGCCGAGGGCAAGGAGCGGCTCCAGGAGCTGCTCGCCGAGGCCGGCCCGTCCGCGTGGGAAGACGAGACCTTCGGCGTCCACTTCGCGTTCTTTGCCCAGACCGACGCCGATGTCCGGCTGCGGATCCTGGAGGGTCGACGCAGCCGGTTGGAGCAGCGCCGGGAGGGCGTACGGACCGCGCTCGCCCGCCGGCGGGAACGGCTCGACGCCTACACCCTGGAGCTGCAGCGGCACGGCCTGGAGTCGGTCGAGCGCGAGGTGCGCTGGTTGAACGAACTGATCGCCACCGAGCGGTTAGCCGGCGCGGCCACCGGCCGAGTCGGCGCACTACCCCCTGACCCGGCAGACCTCCCACGGTCGCCCGGAAACCACATTAGGTGAGGAGCATCAGTATGGGCACCGTTCGGGTCGCCATCGTCGGCGTCGGCAACTGCGCCGCGGCGCTCGTGCAGGGCGTGGAGTACTACCGGGACGCGGACCCGGCGGCGCGGGTGCCGGGTCTGATGCACGTCGAGCTCGGCGACTACCACGTGGGCGACATCGAGTTCGTCGCCGCCTTCGACGTCGATGGCAAGAAGGTCGGTCGCGATCTGTCCGAGGCCATCGTCGCCAGCGAGAACAACACCATCAAGTTCGCCGACGTACCGCCACTGGGCGTCGAGCTGCAGCGGGGCCACACCCTCGACGGCCTGGGCCGCTACTACCGCGAGATGATCGAGGAGTCCGACGCCGAGCCGGTGGACGTGGTCGCGGCACTGCGCGAATCCCGGACCGACGTGCTGGTGTGCTACCTGCCGGTGGGATCCGAGGTAGCCGCCAAGTTCTACGCCCAATGCGCGATCGACGCCGGGGTCGGCTTCGTCAACGCCCTGCCGGTCTTCATCGCCGGGACGCCCGAGTGGGCGGAGAAGTTCACTGCCGCTGGCGTGCCGATCGTCGGTGACGACATCAAGTCCCAGGTCGGGGCCACCATCACTCACCGCGTGCTGGCTCGGCTGTTCGAAGACCGCGGCGTAGTGCTGGACCGGACGATGCAGCTCAACGTCGGCGGCAACATGGACTTCATGAACATGCTGGAGCGCGACCGACTGGAGTCGAAGAGGGTCTCCAAGACCCAAGCCGTCACCTCGCAGCTCGACCACGACCTCGGTCGGGGCAACGTGCACATCGGGCCATCGGACTACGTCGCCTGGCTGGACGACCGCAAGTGGGCGTTCGTCCGGCTCGAAGGACGGGCGTTCGGGGACGTGCCGCTGAGCCTGGAGTACAAGCTTGAGGTCTGGGACAGCCCAAACTCGGCCGGTGTGATCATCGACGCGCTGCGGTGCGCCAAGATCGCCATGGATCGCGGCATCGGCGGCCCGCTGGTCGGCCCCTCGTCGTACTTCATGAAGTCGCCGCCGGTGCAGTACCGCGACGACGACGCCCGGCTAGCGGTTGAGGCCTTCATCGCCGGCAGCTGACGGCTAGGTCCGCATCTCGACTGCGGCCGCATCGTTACCGCCGCATCTCGACTGCGGCCGCATCGTTACCGCCGCAAGAAGCGGGCGTACGACAGTCCGTTGGTCGGCGGCGGTCGCGGGTCGGCGGTCGCGCCTCAGCTGCCGACCCCGTTGGCGGCGGCCCACGCCCGGAGCTCTTCGACCGCCTCATCGTGGCCCAGTCGACCCTGCTCCATCCGTAGCGCCAGCAGGTGTCGGTAGGCGCGGCCGACGTCCGGTCCAGGGGGGATATCGAGCTGCCGCATGATCTCGGTGCCGTCCAGGTCCGGGCGTAGCGCCTGCAGGTCCTCCGCGGCGGCCAGCCGGGCGATTCGGTCCGCCAGCGCGTCGTACGCCGCGGCCAGAGCCGCCGCCCGGCGCCGGTTGCGGGTGGTGCAGTCGGAGCGAACCAGGAGGTGCAACCGGGGCAACTGGGCGCCGGCGTCGCGGACGTAGCGGCGGACGGCGGCGTCTGTCCACTCGCCCCGGCCGAAGCCGTGGAAGCGCAGGTGCAGCTCGACCAGCAGGCTGACGTCGATGATGAAGGCCTTGGGGTAGTGCAGAGCGGTCAGCCGCTTGCGGGCGAGCTTGGCGCCCACGACCTCGTGGTGGTGGAACGAGACGCCGCCGCCGGCCTCGTGCTGGCGGGTGCGTGGTTTGCCGATGTCGTGCAGCAGCGCCGCCATCCGCAGCACCAGGTCCGGACCGTCCGGCTCCAGGGCGATCGCGCGTTCCAGCACCGACAGCGTGTGGGCGTAGACGTCCTTGTGCTGGTGGTGCTCGTCGATCTCCATCCGCAGCGCCGGCAGCTCAGGGAGCACCTGCGCGGCCAGCCCGGTCGCGGTCAGCAGCTCCAACCCGATCCGCGGCTGGGTGGAGAGCAGCAGCCGGGAAAGCTCGCCCTGCACCCGCTCGACGCTGACGATGGCGATCCGCTCGACCATCGCCGTCATCGCTGCGATCACGTCATCCGCCACGGTGAAACCGAGCTGGGCGGCGAAGCGCGCCGTCCGCAACATCCGCAGCGGGTCGTCGGAGAACGAGTCCTGCGGGCGGCCGGGAGTCCGCAGCCGACCGGCAGCCAGGTCCGCCATCCCGCCGAAGGGATCCGTGAATGCGGTGGGCGCCCGCCAGTCCGGCAGGGTGACTGCCATCGCGTTCATGGTGAAGTCGCGGCGACCCAGGTCGCCGACCAGGGTGTCGCCGTAGACGACCTCGGGATGGCGCGAGTCCGGGCGATAGGACTCACTGCGGTAAGTCGTGATCTCCAGTCGCACCCCGCGGCGTTGCAGGCCGACCGTGCCGAAGGCGACACCGGTCTGCCAGATGGCGTCCGCCCAGCCGGCGGCCAGCGCCAGCACCTGCTCCGGACGGGCGTCGGTGGCGAAGTCCAGGTCATCACCGAGGCGGCCGAGCATGGCATCGCGCACCGAGCCGCCAACCAGGTGCAGCTGGTGGCCGGCGGCGGCGAAGCGGTGGCCCAGGTCCTCGGCGACCGGCGACACCCGCAACAGCTCGGCGACCGCCCGCTGCTGCGCTTCGGTCATGGCGACGGTCGAGGATGCGGGCACGAGGAACCAGGCTACGGCGCCGGCCCCGGTCGGCGATATGCGCGCACCGCTCGCCACTCGTCCGGCGACACGGAGCGCCCTGCGCGCGCATTTCCGGGGCGACGGCTAGGTATTTGGTGAGTCAAGTATTTGGTGAGTCAACGCCTCTAGCCCTTGGGCTAGAGGGCGGTTACGCTTGGCCACCTGCACGGCATACGGGGGCGAGCCGATCCACGACGGACGGAGCGCGCATATGCCTTCCCTCACGACGTACGGCGCGATCCCATCAGACGACCGGGCTGGCTCACTATGAAGGGCGCTCTGGACCTTCACCAAGGACTGTTGGCGGCCGACGTTCCGCATCAAATCCTGCGACTGCGCCGGCTCACGCTGATTGCTGCCGAGATACCTGCTGCGCTCGGGGTGGACCCGGCCAGCTGCCTGGTCGTGCACGTGATGGCCGTCACCCGCCAGGGCAACAGCACTACGGCGGCCCTGGTGCTGCCAGTAGGCGCCGAGCTGCATGTCCCCTCGACGCTGCGCCGGCTGCAGGCCAGCAGTCTGCGGTTGCTCACCCCGACCGAGGTAAGCGCGGTCACGGAGTTCTACGCCGGCCTGGTGCCCCCGGTGGGTCTGCCAGCAGGCATGCCGGTCTACGCCGATCACGCCGTGATCCGGTTCGACGTGGTCTACTGCCCGACCGGTGACAGCGGTGCGGTGTTGGGCATCCACAGCCGCGACCTGGTGACCTTCACCGGAGCGCGGCTGGCGGCACTGTGCTCGGCGCCGGTGGCCGGGCGAGGTACTGCCGAGGACCCGGACCCGGACCTGGCCGCGGCGACGTAAGGCGCGGCTGTCCCGACCCGGGCCACAGGTCGCCGACAAGCGTCGCCGACAAGCTCCGGCCCAGTTCGGCGCAGCGAGTGTGGCGCATACCATCGCAGACGTGTCGCCGACCACCTCGTTCTTACCCCGGCGCGCCCTACGTCGGGTGGACGAGACCTCGGCTGGGGGCCTGGTGCTGGACCGATCCAGCGAACCCGCTCACGGTGCGCTGATCGGCCGGCTCGACCGGCGCGGCCGGCTGCTGTGGTCGCTGCCGAAGGGCCATCTGGAGTCGGGTGAGTCGGTGACCGATGCGGCGATCCGGGAGGTCGCGGAGGAGACCGGGATCACCGGGCGGGTCATCGCCCCGCTAGGTGTGATCGACTTCTGGTTCGTCGCCGACGGCCGGCGCATCCACAAGACAGTGCATCACTACCTGCTCCTCGCCGTCACCGGGCAGCTCAGCGACGCGGACATCGAGGTTGTTGAGGTCGCCTGGGTCCCGCTGAGCCAGATCGCGGGGCGGCTGGCGTACGCCGATGAGCGGCGTCTGATCAGCAAGATCCCCAGGCTGCTCGCGGACACCGCGTGAGGCGCCGGCGGTCACGGCGAGCCGCCGGCGGACGACCGCCCGGACCAACCGGACCACCGTCCAAACCAACGTCTGCGCCGCCCGCAGCACTGGCCCGACTGCTCGCCGGACTACTCGCAGTCGGCCTGCTGGCCGGGGCCTTGGCGGCGGTTCTGCTGGTCCGCTCACCGGGGCCGGCCGCCGCGGCCAGCCCGGGCGCCACGCCGACGAGCGAGCCCGTCCGGATCGCCATCGACTCGATCGAACCCAAGGCCCCGAAGCCCGGCGATCTTTTCTCGGTGGTGGGCTCGCTCGCCAACACCGGCGCTGACCAGCTGGCTGGCCTGCGGCTGCGCCTGGACATCGGTGCCCGACTGGACAACCGTAGCTCCCTGCAAGACGCCGCCCGGCAGTCGCCGGCATACCAGCGCTCCACCGCCGCCGATCCGGTTCCCATCGCACTCGCACCGGGCGGGGTCGCGCCGTTCATATCCACGGTGCCGGTCGACGAGCTGGGTCTCGGTCGGCTCGGCGTCTATCCACTCCGGGTGAGCGTCCGCGATCACGCCGGGCGGAGCGTCGGCCACCTGGACACCTTTCTGCCATGGTTTCCCGGCGGCGTACTCGCCGGATCCGCCACCCGGCTGGCCTGGGTGTGGCCGTTGACCACCCGCCCGCACCGGGCGGTCGGCCGAGCCTTGATCGATGACGATCTCACTCGGGACGTCAGTGCCGGTGGCCGGCTGGACACGTTGCTCAACGCCGCGGCCACCGCGGCCGCGCCCGTGGCCACCCCGGACGCTGGGAGTGCGGCCGGTGCTCCGCGGCGCACCGCTCCGGTGCCCGTGACCTGGGCCGTCGACGCCGACCTGGTGGAGACGGTGGCGTCGATGACGACGCCGTACGACGTCACGGGACCAGACGGGCAGCGCCGAACCGGTGCCGGGACCATTGCCGCGGGGGGCTGGCTCACCCGGCTGCGCGCGGCCGTGCAGGGCCAGCAGGTGGTGTCGCTGCCCTACGCCGACCCCGATGTGAACGCGCTCGCTCGCGCCGGACTCGAGGCGGACGTCGCAACCGCGATCAATCTTGCCCGCGACGGCCTCCCACGGCTGCTGGACGGGGCGCTGGTCAGCGACGACATCGCCTGGCCGCCGACCGGAATGGCGAGCTCAGCGGGACTGGACGCCTATGTCAACACCGGCACCAGCACTGTCATGCTCGATGACAGCGCAGTGCCCGCAGTACCGCCGCCCTGCTGCAGCACTCCCAGTGGCCACGCCACGATCACCAGCGCCGGCCGCTCGCTCGATGTTGCGCTGCTGGACAGTGGGCTAGGGGCGGTGCTCGCCGGATCGGCCGACGTGGCCGGCGGCCCGCGAGTCGCCGAACAGCGGTTTCTCGCAGAGACCGCAATGATCACCGCTGAGCGGGCGGACAGCCGCGCGATCGTGGCCGCGCCGCCGCGGCAGTGGGCACCGGACCCGACGTACGCCGCGAGCGTGCTCGCCGATACCGCCACCGTGCCGTGGCTTCGGCCGGCCGCCTTGGCCGACGTGCTGGCAGTGCCACCGCCCGTCGCCCAGCGCCGCAGCCTGAACTACCCAGCTGTAGCGGTCGCCGCGGAGCTCCCGCCGGCGTTCCTGGCCCGGGCCGCCGGCGCTCGGGCCGAGATGCGCTCGCTACGTTCCAGCCTGCCCAACGACGACCTGACCACGCCCGTGCTCTTGGGCCTACTGCGGAGCAATTCTGCCGCCTGGCGGGAGGACCTGCGCACCGGGGCCGCGCTGCGGGACCGGGTGGTGGCCGCCCAGTCGGCGTTGGTGGACAAGGTGCGCGTGACCTCGACCGGGCAGGTCACGCTCACGTCCTCGCATGGGGCCATTCCGGTGACGATCGCCAACGACCTGGACCAGCCGGTCTCGGTGATCGTGCGGCTGGACGCGCGCAACGCCGCGCGCCTCCAGGCCACCGGCGACGTGCAGACCGTGGCCGCGCACAGCAGCAAGCAGATCTCGGTGCGCGCGGACGCGTTGACCTCCGGTGAGTTCATCGTCAACGTCACGCTGCTCACGCTGGACGGCGGCACCCTGGGAGAGCGGGGTCAGCTGCAGGTCCGATCCACCGGGTACGGCCGGGTCGCGCTGGGCATCACCGGCGGTGCGGCCGGCCTGTTGCTGGTGGTGGCCGGAGTGCGGATCAGCCGACGGGCGCTGCGCTCTCGGCACCGGCCAGCCACGCCGGAGACACCGGCTCGGCAGGACGTGCCGGTGTGACGGTCACTACCAGCGGTATCGGCCGCGCCAGTCGGGTCATGGCGCTGGGCACGATCGCCTCGCGGGCCAGCGGCTTCCTGCGCACGGCGGTGATCGCAGCCGCGATCGGCAGCCACCTGCTCGGGGACGCCTACAACGTCGCTAACACCACACCCAACATCATCTACGACCTGCTTCTTGGTGGGGTACTGACCAGCGTCGTCGTCCCGCTGCTAGCGCAGGCGGCCAACTCCCACCTCGACGGCGGGCAGGCCTACGCGCAGCGGCTGGTCACGCTGGTCCTCGTCGTCCTGGGCGGCGCCTCGGCGCTCGCTGTCATCGCCGCCCCGCTGATCGTGCACGTCTATGCCCGCGGTTTCACCACCGAGCAAACCCGGCTGGCAACCACCTTCACCCGGTTCTTCCTGCCGCAGATCGTCTTCTACGGTCTCGGCGCCACGATCGGGGCGATCCTGAACATCCGCAACCGGTTCGCCGCTCCCATGTGGGCTCCGGTGCTCAACAACGTGGTGGTCATCGGCACCGGGTTGTTGTTCATCACCATGACCCACCACCGTGCCGGCGAGTCCGCCGAGCTGTCCACGGGCGCCGAACTCGTTCTCGCCATCGGCACCACGGCCGGCATCGTCGCGCAGACGGTGGCCCTGCTGCCCTCCCTGCGCGCGGCCGGCTTCCGCTGGCGGCTGCGGTTCGACTTCCGCCACAGCGGCCTGGGTCAGGCCGGCCGGCTAGCCGGCTGGATGCTCGGCTACGTCGCGGCCGGCCAGGTCGGTTACCTGGTGGTGGTCAACCTGGCGACCAGCGCGGGGGCCAGCGGCGGTCAGGGTGTGGGCTACTCGCCGTACGCCTATGCCTACACCCTCTTCCAGCTGCCGCACGCGGTCGTGGCGGTCTCGGTGATCACCGCACTGCTGCCGCGAATGAGCCGGCATGCGGTCGCCGGCCGGCTGGATGACGTCCGGGCGGACCTGTCCACCGGCACTCGGCTGGCCGCCGCCGCCCTGGTGCCGGCGAGCGTCGCGATGTTCGTCTTCGGCAAGCCGGTCGCGACTGTGGTCTTCGGCCACGGGGCCACCGGCGTGGCCGGCGCGCAGGTCGTCGGAGCGGTGTTAGCCGCGTTCGCCATCGGGCTGGTGCCGTATTCGGCGTACCAGCTGCAACTGCGGGCCTTCTACGCGCTGCGGGACACCCGGACGCCGGCGCTGATCGGTCTGGTCCTCAACGCCGTACTGATCTCCATCGACGTCGTTCTGTACGCCGCGCTGCCGCCACGCAACCGAGTCGTCGGGCTGGCGCTGGGGTTCGGTGTCGCCTACGCCGTCGCGTTGGTCGTGTCCGCGCGCGTCCTAGGCGGCCGGATCGGCGGCGTGGACGGCCGCCGTACGGTCCAGACCGTGGTCCGGCTGCTGGTGGCCTCAACGGTGGCCGTCGGGCCCGCCTGGATGACCACGCTCGCCGTCCGCACCGGCCTAGGTGCGGGACCAGCGGCCGGACTGCTCGGGCTGGCCAGTGCCGGGGTGGTCGGCGGCCTGGTGTTCGTCGCCGCCGCGACCCGGATGCGCGTGCCCGAAGTGGCCACGCTGGCCGCGACGGTGCGCGCGCGGCTGCCTCGCTGACACCGCACCGCACGGGCTGACCGGTCGCTGAGCCTGCGCCTCCCGTCGCCGCACCTCGCCCGGCCTCAAGCGAGCACCAGGGTCGGTCGACAAGCGACAGGGACCGACCGGGGTCCGCGGTGGCGAGGGAGGACCGGTGCGGCTGGGCGAGACCGGGATCGGCGAGCGGGGCGACATTGTCCTCGGCTGGCTGGTGCGCCTGTGCGTCGTGATCCTGGTGGCCGGCCTCGTGCTGTTCGACGCGATCTCGGTCGGGTTGGCTCACATGTCCGTGGGTGACGACGCCCAGGCCGCCGCCCAAGCCGCCGCCGACTCCTGGCACAGCCACCCCGACGCGCAGACGGCGTACGACGCGGCGGTGGCCGCGATTGCCGACCGCCCGGCAGACGCGGCGGTGGCCGACAGCTTCACGGTCGACGCGGACGGCACTGTGCGGGTCCGAGTAGACCGGACCGCGTCGACCTTGATGCTGTTCCGAGTCCACCGGTTGGCGCATTACGCCGGCGCTGATGCGACCGGCATGGCGCGGTTCGCTGGATGACCCCACACCCGTCGCCGCTACACCCGGCGCGGCACCGAATCAACGTGCTGTGCGCCCGCGGCATCGTCGCCGCTGGCCTGGGGATGGCGACGCTGGGCGGCCTGCTCGGCGCCGTCCCGGCCGTGGCCTCGCCACAGCTCACCAGCGCCCAGGACCGGGCAACGCAGCTGCGGCACACCGTTGACGATCTACGGGTACGAACGGAGCAGGCCGCCGAGTCCTATGACGCAGCCGCCGCCGGGCTCGCCGCCGCCGTCACCGAGCACGGCCTGGCCGACCGGCAGCTGACCCAGGCCCACGCCGACGCGGCGGCCGGGGAAAATACCATGGCCGCCAGGGTGCGCTCGCTCTACGTCTCCGGCGGCCCGACCGCCCTGTACGCCTCCGTGCTCGAAAGTCACGATCTTTCGGACGTTTTCAGCCGGTTCCGCAGCGTCCGGGCGGTGGCGGAGGGCGACCAGGCGGTCGTCGACCGGGCCGACGCGGCGCTGACGCACAGCGGTCAGGTCGAGAGCGCGCTTGCGGACGCGGCCGACCGGCAGAACCGGTTGGAGCGCGCAGCGGCTGCGGCCGCTGCGCAGGTTGGCCAGCTGCTCGAGCAGGAGGCCGGCGTACTGGCAGGAGCGGACGCCGACGTCGTTCGGATCGCCGAGGCTGACCGCAAGGCGGAGCAGGAGGCAGCCGAACGCGCTTTCCAGGCGCAGTTGACCGCAGCCCAAGCTACCGCCGCCCAGGCGGCCCGGCTGGCGGCCCAGGCGGCGGCCACTGCCGACATCGGCTCCGGTTCGCAGCCGGGCGTGGGAGTGGCACCGGCCGCGACCGAGGTTGGTCGAGCGGCGTTGGCGGAGGCAGTCCGGCAGATCGGGAAACCCTACGTGTGGGGCGCCGTTGGCGCAGACTCCTTCGACTGCTCCGGACTGACCCAGTGGGCGTACGCCCGAGCGGGCGTCGGGCTGCCGCGGGTAGCTGCCGAGCAGTGGTACGCCGGGGCGCACATCAGCCTGGGTGACCTGGCGGCCGGAGACCTGTTGTTCTGGGCGACAGATCCGGCTAACCCCGCCACGATCCACCACGTCGCCATCTACGCCGGCAACGGGCAGATGGTGGCCGCCCCACACTCCGGAGCCCTCGTTCAACTGCAACCGGTCTACCTCGCGGGGTACATAGGTGCCGTCCGCCCGAGTGCTGGGCCGTAGCCCGCCGTAGCCCGAAGGAGCTGGAGCCCAATGAGGCAGTAGCTCGACAGCGTCCGCCACGGCCGCGGGCAGCACGGCCGCTGCGCCGCATGCCCGCGGCCCTCTACAGTGGTGGCGCCGGACGGCAGCGGCGGGCGGGTCACCGGCTGCGGGGAGGAGTCGTGGCACAGGCTCGCGACGACGTGCGGGCGAACTCAGAACCGCTGGACAGCCTCAACGTCGGTCGTCTACTCGCCGGCCGCTACCAGTTGTCGCACCGGGTCACCATCGGGCCGCACACCACACTGTGGCAAGCCGTGGACGAGGTGCTGGCGCGCCCGGTCGCCGTTCGGGTCCTGGCGGCAACTGCGGACGACCGGACTCGGGACACCTTCCTGGCAGCGGCCGCACGTGCGGGGTGGGTCTCACACCCGCGCGCCGCCCGGGTGTATGACGCCGGAACTGAGAACGGACACACCTACCTCGTCGGCGAGTGGGTCGACGGCGTCTCCCTCGACCGAATCCTGCGAGATGGCCCGCTGCCGGCGGAGCAGGCCGCCTTCCTGGCGCACCAAGTGGCCGAAGGCCTAGCGGCGGCCCACGCCCGCGGCGTCGCGCACGGCCGGCTGCATCCCGGCAACGTGCTCGTTGGTGGTGGCCTGCGGGTGAAGGTCACCGACTTCGCGGTCGCCGCCGCCCTCGCGGGACCAGTGCCGAGCCTTGCACCTACCCGCGCCGGGCGGACTCCTGCGGCAGCAGCAGACTCTGTCTCCGCAGAGATGGCCGCAGAGATGGCCGCAGACCTGCGAGCGCTCGGGGCGTTGCTCTATGCCTCCCTCACCGGCCGCTGGCCTGGCGGACCGGCATTCGGTCTACCCGGCGCGCCGGTCCGCGATGACGGCATCTGTACACCGAGACAGATTCGGGCTGGAGTGCCCAACGCGCTGGACAGCCTCACCGGGCGCCTGTTGGACCCGGCCCGGCGCACCGGAGCGCCGGCCATCACTACCGCTGACGCGGCGCTGGCGGCGCTGACCTCGCTGTTGGCCGAGCCTCCCCGCGAGGTCATCGTCGCCGGCCGGTCCCGGGGTCGACCACACCGCGCGCTGCCTCGGGTGGGGATCGCCGCGGTTGCGGTGGGCGCGATCGCATCCGCCTGCTGGTTCGCCGGCTACCAGGTTGGCCAGCTGCCGGGTAGCCCGGCCCGCGTCCCCAGCCTCGCTGCATCGGCCAAGAGACCCACTCCGGCGCCTGCGAGCGTGCCGCTACCGTTGGCGGCGGTGACCGACTTTGACCCGCCGCCCGGCGACGGTCACGAGCAAGCGTCTTTTGTTGGGGCCGCCCACGACGGTGACCGATCTACTGCCTGGATGACCGACCGGTACCAGGCCAGCCCGGACTTCGGTGGTCTCAAGCCAGGAGTCGGCCTGCTCGTCGACTTGGGGCGCCCGGTGCCGGTGGGCCGGGTAACGATAACCCTGACGGCACCCGGGGCCACTATTGAGCTGAGAGCTGGCGACCTGGGCGAGCCGCCGCGCACCCTCGAGGGTCTGATCGTCGCTGACCGGGTACAGAACGCTCAGTCGGACCTGACCTTGACCCCGCGCGGAGCCACCACGGCTCGGTTCTGGCTTCTCTGGCTGACCCAGCTTCCCTCACAGCCCGGCGGGGGCTACCGCGACGGGATCGCCGAGCTGGCCTTCTTCCGGTCAGGTTGAGAAACTTCCCGCCCAGAACTTGACGGCGGTCATCCAGGTCGAACTGCGCCGACGTAGTCACCCGTGAAGGCCGGTGCGATCCGCACCACGTCGCCGCTGTGTGGGGCGTGAATCATCTGGCCACCGCCGATGTAGATGCCGACGTGGTGGAGGTCACGCCCGAAGAACACCAGGTCGCCTGGCTGCTCCGCACCGCGGGCGACATGTGCTCCCTGCCCCCACTGCGCGCCGGTGAAGTGACTCAGGCCCACTCCGCCGGCCCGCCAAGCGAAGCTGGTCAGCCCAGAGCAGTCGAAGGCGCCCGGGCCGCCAGCACCGTACGCGTAGGGCTTGCCGAGCTCGGCGTAGGCGGTGGCGACGGCGCCACCGGCACCGCCGGAAGCACCCACCGCCGGCGCGGTACCGGCGGGAGCTTGCTGACCACCCGTCATCCGCCCGGCACGGTCGGCGGTCGCCTGCCGGGAGGTCGCGGCGACTCGTGCCTGCGCGTCGGCGCGCGCAGCGGCAGCGTCGTCGGCGGCTCGGCGGGCGGCGGCAGCGCGGGCCAGAGCAACCCGCTCCACCTCGGCCTGCTTGGTCTGCAGGTCCGCCAGCATGCCGTGCTGCCGGCCCAGGTCTGCCTCGATGGCGTCTCTGGCCCGAGCAAGGTCAGCCGTGACGGTCCGTTGCCGGTTGACCGCCGCATCCGCGGCGGCGCGTTCGTCAACGAGCCGGTGCCGAGCGACGGTGACAGCAGCCAGCGCCTCCGCCCGGCCGCGGGCCAGCTGGTCGACGTAGCTGGCCCGAGCCAGGTAGTCGGTGACGTTGTCCGCCAGCATCAGCGGCGCGATTTCACCGCTGCCGCCGTTTCGATACGCCGTCGCCATGATCACACCAAGCTGGTGCTGGACCCCGGCGAGCTGCTCCTCCGCAGCAGTTGCTCGGGTCAGCGCGGCCGCCGCCTCGACCTCTGCAGCCGCCGTCGCGGCCTGGGCCTCGTCATAGCGTTCGACCGCAACGTCCACCCGCTGGTTGAGGTCGTCCAGCTGCTGCTCGGCGGCGGTGATCTGATCGCGCAGGTTCGGGTCGGCCCAAGCCTGGGGGACGGTGGCGACCAAGCCTCCTAATAGCGTCGAGGCAGCCGCCAAAGCGATTATGCATGTGACCGGTCGGCGGAAAACCCGCATAGCCAAGAGCTCCATCCACAAACCGCCTACCGGGTTAGCTGACGGGTTCGGGCCTGGAGGGATTAGCCCTACGTCCTGCGGTTCGTGCCCGCACGACGATTCACCCCGGGAACCTGGGTCCCCGGCTCCGCTATGGCAGTGCCCAAGCGGACTCGGCGGTGACAACCGCGGCGATCGGCGACCGCGCGCTGACGGTTGACCACGTTCAACCTAGCGAGGTCCTCGCCGCCTCAGCAAGACGACTGACCTCAAGATGTGTGACCTTGGACAGCGAAACCAACCTGGAGTCGCCGGATGAGATTCTCATCGCCAGCAGCCGGAGCCGCGCGAGCGGACCCGGCTTCCTCGGCAGACGGCGGTGCGGACACCGGCACCGCCGGTCACCGCCGGCGGCGACGGGAACGGCGCCTGCCCTGGGCGACCTTGGCCCTGACCGCCGTCGTTGGGCTGCTGGTCGCTGGCCTGGCCCTCGGCGCCACCGGACGGTTGTCCCCGGGCCGGCCGCTGCCTGCCCCGGCCCGGCCGACCCTGTCGGTGACTGCACGCACACTGCGGGCTTCTGGGCAGGACTACTCCGCCACGACGCTGGGCGCCGCGGTTCCGGCCCTGCTCGCCCCACCCACCGCCGGTGGCCTACTCGCGCCGTCCACAGCC
>JADGOU010000171.1 GCA_017882835.1 Frankiaceae bacterium
CGAGCTGACCACGGCCGTCGCGCCGGCGCTGCGCGCCCTGACCGGCATTGGCCCGGACGGCGCCGCCGCCCTGCTCACCGCAGCCGGGGACAACCCGGACCGCATCCACAGCGAGGCCGGTTTCGCCGCGTTGTGCGGCACCAACCCGATCCCGGCCTCCTCGGGCAAGACCACCCGGTACCGGCTCAACCGCGGCGGCAACCGGCAGGCCAATGCCGCCCTGCATCGGGCCGTGATCACCCGACTGCGCCACCACGAGCCGACCAAGGCCTACATGCAGCGCCGGCTCACCGAAGGCAAGTCCACCAAGGAGATCCTGCGCTGCCTCAAGCGCTACCTCGCCCGCGAGGTCTACCACCAGCTCAACCCCACCACCCCCAGTCGGAACCGCCCTAACGATCTTCCGGCCTCGGCTTGACGAACATAGGAGCATCACGCCGTAATACGGAGCACTCGGGGCACCACGATCACGACGGTCGGGCCCACCCCCACGAACTTACGGTGGGGACCACTAAGCGAAGGATGCCGGGCAGCGGTTCGAAGCGTTCCTCCTCCGGAAGCATCCGGTGGTGGGCGTCGGCTCTTCCGCGAGGACACTGCTGACGCCGAGATGAGCGCGGCTGCAGGAGGAGGGGAGGGCGGAGCACGATGTCGAACGAGTTCTACGTATGGATCCCGTTCTTCCAGTACGTCGCCGCCGTCGCCGCCGCGCTGCTGGCCAACGCCTTCCTGACATTCCAAGTGCGCTCAGTCATCTGGCGCGGGCGTCGCCTCAAGCAGACCGTCGCGCTGGCCACTCTGGTGGCGGCTTGGGGCCGTGGCGTTGAACCTGTCCCAGCAGCACGGCGTGCTCGGCGTTCGGGGTTGGTGTCGGCGCGGCGTGGGGCATCGACGGTGTACTACTCGCCGACCAGCCCGGAGGTGGCCGAGCTGCTTGCGGTGGCGCGGCGCATCCTGGCCTCGCTGGCGGCGGCGACAGCGCCGCGACGGCGCCCGGCTAGTGCGTCGGCCCAGTGAGCCCTCGCCTGCTGTATCCCGCGGCGCCCGGGCTCGGTGTCTCCCGGCCCGTTGCCCCTTTCAACCCACTGGACTGTCGATGAGCGTGCTTGGCAAGATTGTCCGAACCGGTCGGGTCGCCGAGCCGGCGCCACCGGCGCCCGGTGTGGGGGCCGGTAGAGGTTGTGACTCCTCGCCGGCCGCGCCGCTGGCGAGTTCGGTGCAGCTGCGTCACGTTGACGCCGGTTCGTGCAACGGATGCGAGTTGGAGATCGCTTCGGCGTTCGGGCCGGTGTACGACGCGGAACGGTACGGCCTGCGGCTGGTCGCCTCCCCCCGGCACGCGGATGCGCTGCTCGTGACCGGGCCGGTGACGCGCAACATGGCCGACCCGTTGCGCGCGACGTACGAGGCGACCCCGAGGCCCAAGCGCGTCGTCGCGGTGGGCGACTGCGCCCGCAACTGCGGGGTGTTCGCCGGCGGTTACGGCGTGGAGGGCGCAGTCAGTGACGTTGTTCCGGTCGACGTCGAGGTGCCGGGCTGCCCACCGGCCCCGCACGTCCTCATCGCTGCGCTGCGCGGGCTGACGGGCCGATGAACCTAATCGCGGCCGGGCTGGGCGTCGTCGTCGCCGGCGCGGCGGCCGGTGCTGCCACCGGCGCGCTGGCCCCGGCCCGTGCCCGGCCGCTGGCCACGGGACTGCTGACGACCACGGTGGGCCTGGGCGGAGTGCTCGCCGGTGCCGCCGCCCTCGCTGGGCAGGCGTGGTCGATGACCGTGCCGGGAATCTTGCCGCTGGGCGCGGCGACCCTTGCGGTCGACCCGCTGTCGGGGGCGTTCCTGCTGCTCATCGGCGCGGTGACGGTCGCGGCCGGCGTGTACAGCGTCGGCTACACCGGTCCCGGCGGTCGACACGCGACCGACGACGACGCAGCGGCGGGGGCCGCGGCTGCCCCGGGGGCCGAGCCCGCGGGTCAGCGTGCCGTGGACGCGGGGACCGGGCACGTGGAGGCGGCCGCGTCCCGGACCGCGCAGGCGGTGTTGCCGCTGTTCGTTGCGACGATGCTGCTGGTGCCCGCGGCAGCCAGCGTGAGCACGCTGCTGGTGCTCTGGGAGCTGATGGCGCTGACCTCCCTCGTGCTGGTGCTCGCCGAGCACCGGCTACGTCGCTCGGTGCGCGACGCCGGCTTGTGGTATGGAGCCATGACCCATGCCGGCGCGGTCGCGATCCTGCTCGGGTTGGTGGTGTTCGCCGCCGCCGCCGGCGGGGAGTCGTTCGCCGCGCTTCGCGCCGGGGCCGCGGACCTGTCGCGGGGGACCCGGTCGCTAGTGTTTGTGTTGATCTTCGCCGGGTTCGGCTCCAAGGCCGGCATGGTGCCGCTGCACGTGTGGCTGCCCCGCGCACACCCGGAGGCGCCCAGCCATGTGTCCGCGCTGATGTCCGCGGCGATGGTGAACCTTGGGCTATACGGGCTGATCCGGGTCGGGTTCGACCTCTTGGGTGGCGGTCCCCGCTGGTGGGGTCTGCTGGTGCTGGCCGTCGGCGGCCTGTCCGCGCTGTACGGAGTGCTGCAGGCCAGCGTCGCGACCGATTTGAAACGGCTGCTCGGCTACTCCACGACGGAGAACGTCGGGCTGATGCTGATCGGGGTCGGAGCGGCCGGGGTGTTCGCCGCCGAAGGGAACCGGGCGTTGGCCGGACTGCTGATGGCCGCCGCGGTGCTGCACGCGGTCAACCACGCCGCCTTCAAGACGCTGCTGTTCTTGGGGGCCGGGTCGGTGCTGCGCGCCACTGGGCTGCGGGACCTGGACCGCCTGGGCGGGCTCGCGGCGCGGATGCCGATCACGACCGCGTTGGTCGCGTTCGGGGCGCTGGCGGCGGCCGCCCTGCCGCCGGGCAACGGGTTCGTCTCGGAGTGGCTGCTGCTCCAGGGGCTGATCCACAGCCTGACCGGGACTGGCCCGCCCACGGTGGTGGTCGCGGTGAGCATGCCGTTGGCGGTCGGGGTGGTCGCGCTGACCGCGGGCCTGGGGGTGGCCACCTTCGTCAAGGCGTTCGGCGTCGGGTTCCTAGCCCGGCCCCGGTCCGCGCCGGCTGCGGTCGCCGTGGAGAGTCCGCCCAGCATGCGGGCGGGGATGGCCCTGGCCGCGGCGGCATGCCTGGGGCTCGCGCTGGCGCCGGTGGCGGCGGCTGCGCCGCTGGCCCGGGTGCTGCAGGTGATGCCGACGGTACGGGACGGGGCACCGCTGGCCGACAGCGGAGTGAGGTTGCAGCTGGTGGGGATCGCCGGGTCGATGTCGCCGCTGCTCATCGCGATCGGCCTGCTCGTCGGCACCGCGGCGACCGCGGCGCTGGCCCGCTGGGCGGGTCGGGGCCTGCCCCGGCGGGTGGCGCCGGTGTGGGGTTGCGGCGGGACCCGCCTGGACTCGCGGATGGAGTACACCGCGACCTCGTTCGCCGAGCCGCTCACTCGGGTCTTCGACGACGTGCTGCGCCCCGAGCAGGACGTCGTCGTCACTCCCTACACCGAGTCGCGATACCTCATCGAGAGTGTCCGGTTTCGTCATCGGGTCCCCGACCGGCTCGAGGCGCGGCTGTACCCGCCGCTGCTGGGCGCGGCGGCCCGCTGGGGTCGGTGGTCCCGACCGGTGGCCAACGGCAGCGTGCACCGCTACCTGGCCTACGGGTTCGTCGGGATGCTCGCCGTCCTGGTCGTGGTCCGGCTCAGCGGATGACCGGCTCGGCGGTGACGGTCGGCGCGCTGGCCGCAGTGACCGCGCAGCTGGTACTGGTCGTGGGTGGTGCGCCTCTGCTGGCGGGCCTGATGCGCCAGGTCCGGGCCCGCCTAGAGGGCCGCGTCGGCGCTGGCGTGGGCCAGCCGTGGCGAGACCTGCGCAAGCAGCTCGGCAAGGAGGCGATCCGCCCGGACGGTTCCAGCTGGGTGTTCACCGCGGCACCGCGGGTCCTGCTGGCCTCGACCCTGCTCATCGCGGCCGTCGCGCCGTTCCTGTCCACGGTGTCCCCGCTCGACGGGGTCGCGGACCTGTTCGCGGTCGTAGCGCTGCTGCTGCTGGGCACCGTCGCGCTGGCGGTGGCCGGCCTGGACACCGGCACCGCCTTCGGCGGGATGGGCGCCAGCCGGGAGATCACGGTGGCGGCGCTGGCCGAGCCGACGATTCTGCTCGCCGGGTTCGCCCTGTCCGCCCGCGTCGGGTCATCGAACCTGGCCGCGCTGGTCGAGGGCATGCTGACCGCTCCAGGTCAGGTGCTCTCCCCGGCCAGCCTGCTGGCCGCGGTCGCCTTCGCCGTGGTCGTCGTCGCGGAGACCGGGCGGCTCCCGGTGGACAACCCCGCCACCCACCTGGAGTTGACGATGATCCACGAGGCGATGGTGCTGGAGTACGCCGGGCGCGACCTGGCGCTGGTCGAGCTCGCGTCCGCGCTGCGCCTCACGGTGCTGCTCGGCCTGGGCGCCAACCTGTTCCTGCCGTGGGGGGTGGCGACCACCGCCAGCCCCCTGCCGCTGCTGGGCGCGGCGATGCTGTTCGCGGTCAAAGTCGTCGCATTCGGCGCCGCGCTGGCGGCGTTCGAGGTGTTCATGGCCAAGTGGCGGCTGTTCCGGGTGCCCGAGCTGCTGGCCGGGTCGTTCCTGTTCGGGCTCCTGGCCGTGTCCGCGTCCTTCTTCCTGGCATGACCACCATGACGACCAGATCCCCATGGACCACTCCATCGGGCTGCGACCCCCGGTGAGCGAGACGGTGTACGTGCAGACGCTCAACCTCATCTGCGGCGCACTGCTGCTCGCGGCGGTGCTGATCCTGTGGCGGCGGGAGCTGGCAGCGATCGTGCGCCTGCTCGTCGTGCAGGGCGTGCTGCTGGCAGCGCTGGCCGCACTGCTCGGTGCGCGGGAAGGCAGCAGCGAGCTGTACGCGGTCGCGGCCGGGGTGCTGGCGCTCAAGGCGGTGGTGCTGCCGGCGGTGCTGCGCCGTGTGCTGCGCGACACCGGGGAGGTTCGCGAGACCGAGCCGTTGGTGAACGTGGCTGCGTCCCTGCTGGCGGGGGCGCTGCTGACGCTGCTGGCGTACGCGGTCAGCCGCCCGCTGGTCGCGCTGGCCCCCTCCCCCGCGACGCAGGCCCTGCCGGTCGCGCTGGCCGTGATGTTCCTGGGCTTCTTCGTCCTGGTCACCCGCCGCCGTGCGCTCTCGCAGGTGGTCGGGTTTCTGCTGATGGACAACGGCATCACCGCGACCGCGTTCCTGGCCACCTCCGGTGTCCCGCTCATCGTGGAGCTCGGCGTGTCCCTGGACCTGCTGCTGGTGGTGCTGGTGCTGCAGGTGCTGACCGCCCGGATGCGGCTGACGTTCGGGCGCACCGACCTGGACGAGCTGCGGGAGCTGCGGGACTGATGAGGACAGCAACGCACCGGAAGGCAGGGGCTCGGTGAGCGGTGTACTGCACGACACCGCCGTCGCGGCCGGGACGGCGGCGCTGGCGGCGCCGCTGTTGGCGCCGCTGGCGGCGGCCGCGGCCGCAGGGCTGGTCGGGTGGCGGCGGGCCGTGGCCTGGTCCGCGGTCGCCGCGGCCGCGGTCATCCTCACGGGTGGGGTGCTGGCCGGGATGGCCACCATCGACGGGTCGGTGCTCAGGATCGGCGGGATGCTGCGGGCCGATGCGCTCTCGGCCGTGATGCTGCTGGTCATCGGTGCTGTCGCTGTGATCGCCACGTGGGCTGGTGTCAGCTACATCGAGCAGGAGTTGGCCACCGGGCATACCGACGCCCGCGGCGCCCGCCGGTACGCCGTGCTGGTGCCGCTGTTCCTGGCGGCGATGGTCCTGGCCGTACTTGCGAGCAACCTCGGCGTGCTCTGGGCGGCGGTCGAGGCGACCACGATCGTGACCGCGTTCCTGGTCGGGCACCGGGGTACCCGCGCGTCGCTGGAGGCGACGTGGAAGTACGTGATCATCTGTTCGGTCGGGATCGCGCTGGCTTACCTGGGCACCGTGCTGGTGTACTACGCCTCCCAGCAGGCCGGAGTCGACGGGCACGGGTCCCTTGACTGGGCGGTGCTGGTCTCTCACGGCGACCAGCTCGATCCGGGCGTGATGCGGGTCGCGGTCGCGCTGCTGGTCCTGGGTTTCGGCACCAAGGCAGGACTGGTCCCGATGCACAGCTGGCTGCCCGATGCACACAGCCAGGCCCCGGCGCCGGTGTCGGCGCTGATGTCCGGGGTGCTGTTGTCGGTGGCCGTGTACGCGCTGCTGCGCTACCGGGTGATCGCGGTCGCTGCGCTCGACCCCCGGTTTGTGCGCACCCTGCTGTTGGCGGTCGCGCTCGCGTCGCTGGCGCTGGCCGCGTCGATGCTGCTCGCCCAGCGCGACTACAAGCGGCTGCTGGCCTACTCCAGCATCGAACACATGGGGCTGGTCGTGCTCGGAGTGGCTGTCGGCACCCCGCTGGCCGTCGCGGCGCTGCTACTGCACATCCTCGGCCACGGCCTGGGCAAGGCCGTGCTGTTCTGCGGATCGGGGCAGATCCTGGCCGCCGAAGGCAGCACGCAGATCGCCGACGTGCGGGGACTACTGACCCGCCGGCCGCTCCTGGCCGGCACGTTCGCGCTCGGG
>JADGOU010000172.1 GCA_017882835.1 Frankiaceae bacterium
TGGAAGAACAGCACGGTCATCGCGGGCACGATGCTGAAGGCGAACAGCCCGCGCCAGCCCCAGATCGGGTCGATCACCAGGTAGGCCAGCGCGGCCAGCAGGTAGCCGGTGGCGTAGCCCTGCTGCAACACCCCGGAGTAGAAGCCGCGCTTGTGCGCCGGGATCTTCTCCATCGCCAGCGCGGCGCCCAGGCCCCACTCGCCGCCCATGCCGATGCCGTAGAGGGTGCGCAGCACCAGCAGCACGGTGTAGTTGGGCACGAACGCGCAGGCGAAGCCGATCACCGAGTAGAAGATGACATCGGTAACCAGCGGGACCCGCCGGCCGGCCTTGTCCGCCCAGCGGCCGAACAGAAAGGCCCCGACCGGACGGCCCATGAGGGTGACCGTGGTGAGAAACGCCATCCTGGTCAGCGAGACACCGAACTCGCGACCGATCTCGGCGTACACGAAGATGATGAGGAAGTAGTCAAACGCATCCATCGACCAGCCCATGAACGCGGCGATGAACGAGTTGCGCTGGCCCTTCGTCAGCCCCCCGGCCTGCTCGCGGACAGTGTCAAGAAACAATCGGGGTCACCCCTAGGCGGTCGGACGGCTGTGCCGGCGAAGCGCGGCACTCCCTCGCGGGTCGGGCGGGAATGTATCCCCCCAGGGCGGCGTGGGGGGTACGAACCCGAAACCCGACACCGCCCGGTGCGCCCGGGGCACCAGGACGCTGACCACCACGTCCCCGGCCAGCCGGCACCGAACCGCGTGCAGAAGGATGGGCGCGAAGACGGTAAGCGGCCGACCGGTCGTTATCGGCGCGCCGGATGTCACTTCGGCCGGTCCGGAGCGGCCTTGGCGCCTGACGCCGTCGGGGCTGCCGGCGCAGACTGGTCGGGCAGCCGGCAGTATCGCCCGCGACGACCGGGTCCAGCCCGGGCTGCTCGGAAGGAGATCATGGTGACCACGTCCGCATCCGAGGCCACCCAGGCAGGCATTTCCCGGCCCGCCAGCGAGCGGCCCATCGTGGTTGGCGTCGACGGCTCCGCGGGCGCCACCGCCGCGCTGCGCTGGGCCGCGAGCGAGGCCCGGGCCCACGGCCGGCCGCTGATCGTCGTGCACGCCTGGGACACACCGGCCTTCTACGGCTACCCGTTGGCGCCCGTGCCCGAGATGGGGGACGCGGTGCGCGCGGCCGGCGAAACCTGCCTGGACGAGGCGCTGACCGAGGTGTTCGGCGACCAGCGCCCCACCGAGGTCCGGCGTGAGTTGGTGCAGGGCAAGGCCGCCCGGGTGCTGATCGACATGGCCGAGAACGCCAGCCTGCTCGTGGTGGGCGCCCGAGGGCATGGCAGCTTCACGCTCGGATCGGTCTGCGACCGGTGCGTCCACCACGCCAGCTGCCCGGTATTGGTGGTGCGCGACTGACCGGCTCGGCCGGCTACCCGGCGCCATGCCGCGCGGCTGCCGCCAAGGCGTGCTCGAGTTCGAGCCCGACCTGGTCCGATGACGGCGACGGCGAGCGCGCCGTGCGGCTGCTCGGCATCGACTACCACTACTCGCTGCGGCGCAGCGCGGCCACGAACCCGACCGGCAGCAGCGCGGTGTCCCGCAGCCCGGCCAGGTCCGGCTCGGGGGACTGGCCCTTGATCTTCCAGACCTTGGTCGGCGGGCGGGCGGTCAGCACGTCGAACAGCTCCGGCGGCATCAGCGGCGTGCCCTGCTCCGGCGGGGCGCCGTGGGTGCGCCGGATGCCCTACCAGACCGCTACCACCCGTGCGTTGGCGGTCGGGTCCGCCTGGTTGCGCAACCGGGCGGCGAACCGGATCGCCGGGAGCCGCGAGCCGCCGGCTCATGGTGCCGACCTTCGGCCCGGCCCGGGCCAGCTCGGTGAGGTAGCCGGCGACCGTGCCCGGTGCCGGCGGCAGCGGGTCCAGCCCGTGGGCGGCGCACCAGCCGGTGAACTCGGCCCAGTCCGACCGGTAGCCGCGCAGCGTGTTCGCCGCCCGGGCGGCCTCGACGTACCCGGCCTCGTCCTCGGTCAGCGGGGCGTCCGCCTCCAGCTCGAGCGGGTCGGTCACGGGCCGCTCGACGCGGTACTGGAGGTCCCTGGTCGGCTCTGTCATGATCGGTAGGATGGGCGGTGCTAGACGGGATTCCGGCGATCATCCCGTGTACCGCAGGCGCCAGTTGCATCCGTCCTCAGCCTCAGGTAAAGCAAATCATCGGTACCGGCCGACAGAGGACCATTCGCGCCACCGGCGCGGTCTGGGAGCACGACCGCGCCTTCTGGCGCGGCGACCTGGCACCAAGGGAAAGGGGTCGACGAGACTCCGGCTGGTCCGTGTCTCGCTTGCTTGATCGCTGGAGGGTCGCGGTCACCGCGGTTGCGGCACTTAACTCTGCGTCGGCAAGAAGAGATAGGACCAAGGACCCCTTGCTCACAGATCGGGCCTGTGAAGAGTAGTTGGCGCTGCGACAGACCCGGGTGTCGCGGGACCTGAGGCGGCAAGCGCAAGCGTGGATCGGTACCAGGTGCTCGGGGTTCCCCCCACCGCGTCGTATGCCGAGGTGAGGGATCGGTACCGCCAACTGCTGCAACGCTTTCACCCAGACCGGCTCCACGGGGAACCTCCGGAGGTCCGCCCGGGCGCCGAACGCAAGATGCAGGCGGTTACGGAGGCGTGGGGGATCATCGAGTCCGACCGGAGGAGTCAGCAGGAGCGATCCGCATCCGAACGCAGACAACGGGAGCAAGTGGAGGACGTTGTCAAGCAAGCGCTGCAGGAGACCATTGAGCAAGTGACGCAGCAGCGCGTAGAGCAGCAACGCACGGCGTGGGAGCGGACAGTTCTCATCATCGATCGTTTCCGTTGTCTGGAAATACGCTGGCAGTAGCTCAGTCGACCTCTACCCAGCCCAGGGTTCGCTCGACGGCCATCTTCCAGCCGGCGTAGCCGCTGGCGCGCTGCTCCTCGGACCACTGCGGAGTCCAGCGCTTGGACTCGTTCCAATTCGCCCGCAGCTCGTCGGTGTCCTTCCAGAAGCCGACGGCCAGTCCCGCTGCATAGGCCGCTCCGAGGGCGGTGGTTTCAGCGACGATCGGCCGACTGACGGGCACCCCGAGTACATCGGCCTGCAGTTGCATGCACAGGTCGTTGGCGGTCACTCCGCCGTCGACTTTTAGCACGCCCACGTGGACTCCGGAGTCGGCCTCCATCGCTTCGGAGACATCGCGGCTCTGGTAGCAGATGGCCTCCAGGGTCGCCCGGGCCAGGTGCGCGTTGGTGTTGTAGCGGGACAGGCCGACGATCGCCCCGCGGGCGTCGCTGCGCCAGTAGGGCGCGAACAGGCCGGAGAACGCGGGCACGAAGTACATGCCGCCGTTGTCCGCGACGCTCCTGGCCAGCGCCTCAATTTCCGAAGCGCCCGAGATGATGCCCAACTGGTCCCGCAACCACTGCACCGCCGCCCCTGTGACTGCGATCGACCCTTCGAGGGCGTAGACCGGTGCCTCCGTGCCGAACTGGTAGCAGACGGTGGTGAGCAGGCCGTTCTTGCTGCGGACCATTTCGCTGCCGGTGTTGAGCAGCATGAAGTTGCCGGTGCCATACGTGTTCTTGGCCTCTCCCGGGGCGAAGCAGACCTGCCCAAACATGGCGGCCTGCTGGTCGCCGAGGATGCCGGTGAGCGGAATGCCGGCATACCCTTGCGGTGCCGCGACCTCTCCATACCGGGCCGGGTCCGAGGACGGCCTGATCTGCGGCAACATCGCGCGGGGAATGTTGAAGAAGCCCAGCAGCTCGTCGTCCCAGTCGAGGGTCTCCAGGCTCATCAACATGGTCCGGCTGGCGTTGCTGACGTCAGTGACGTGGACGCCGCCGTTGACGCCGCCGGTCAGGTTCCACATCACCCAGCTGTCGGTGTTCCCAAACAGGGCATCCCCGGCTTCAGCGTCGGCGCGGACGCCGTCGACATGCTCCAGTATCCACTGGATCTTGCCGCCGGAGAAGTAGGTCGCCGGCGGCAGGCCGGCCTTCTGTCGGATCACGTCGCCCTTGCCCTCGCGCTCCAGCGCGCTGGCAATATGGTCGGTGCGCGTGTCCTGCCACACGATAGCGTTGTAATATGGCCGACCGGTCTTTCTGTTCCAGACCACTGTGGTCTCGCGTTGGTTGGCGACGCCGAGAGCAGCCATGTCCGAGCCTTGCAGGCCGAGCCGGATCATCGTCATTTGGATCAGCGAGCGGGTGCGTTCCCATATCTCCACCGGGCTGTGCTCGACCCAACCCGCTTGCGGAAGAATTTGCTGGTGCTCGAGCTGGTGCTTCCCGACCTCGTTGCCGCCGTGGTCGAAAAGCATGAACCGGGAACTGGTGGTCCCCTGGTCGACGGCACCGACGTAGTCAGCCATGACTACTCCTTCGCGTGATTAGGTCCTTCGCGTGATTCACCGCCGCCGGCCGGCGACTGCCCGTAGCCGGCGAGCAGCCCGGCCACCTTGTCGATCTCGGCCCGATCGAGCAGGCGGACTTCCAGCCCGGTGCTCGCGGCCCGCAGGTGCACATCGCAGATCCATTCCAGGTACGCCGCCCGCTCCAGCGCTTGGGGCAGCGAGGCGCCGAGCGTGACGGCGCCGTGGTTGGCCATCAGGACGGCGGTCCGGTCGACCAGGGCGGCGACCACTTTCTCGGCGAGTTCGGCCGTCCCGAAGGTCGCGTACGGCGCCGCCCGCACCGGTCCGCCGAACAGCGCGCTGTAGTAGTGCGACGTCGGCACCTCGGCCACCACTAGCGACAGCGCCGTGGACGCGGTCCCGTGGGTGTGCACCACGGCTGCGGCGGACATAGCGCCATAGATGGCCAAGTGCAGCGGCAGCTCGCTGGTCGGGGCCAACGCCGCCTCAACGGGGGAGCCGTCCAACCGGTGGACGCCGATCAGCTCGGGCGTCACCGCGTCGTAATCCACCCCGCTAGGCGAGACCGCCACGAGGTCGCCGGCCCGGAGCGACACGTTGCCGGCGGTGCCGATGACCAGGCGGTCCCGCCGCAGCGCCCGGCAGGCATCCGCCACCGCGGCTCGCTCCGTTCCCAGCAGCATCTTGCTCACCTTCCGCAAGGTTGTCGCAGTCCTGGATGGCCGTCTCCACTTCGACGCCATTAACCCCGACGGCCCGACTCACCGCTACGCGGGCTCGGTGCTGGTTGCGGGCGGGCGGGGAGGGCTCGAATGAAGGCTTGACCAAGCGCACGAATACTTTCCTCGGCCAGCGGTCCGCCAGCAAGGGCGTCGACGGCCATGTCGATGCCGGCAGCTCGGGCCGCGCCCAACTGGCTACGCAGCGCCCCAAGCCCCTCCCGGGTCACAGCCCCACCGACTGGATGCCCATCGTTGGCCCAGCCGTAGCCTGCGCCAGGCAGTACCAATTCTGCTCGGCGGCCGGTGTCCTCGGTCAACCTTCCATTATGATTAGTGTGGCCAACGACTTGACCGTCGTTGTCCTGGCCGAAGCTGGCCTCGGCAGAACGGCAAGTACCTGGGCGGTGAGTTCTTGTACGTCATGCGTCCCTCCTCGTTTTCGTAAGTGGTGTTGGTGTCAGCGGAGAATGCTGCCGTTCCTGGCGAATGTGAAGCCTGGCCGATGGCTTTGCTGGCGAAGGTGTCGTTCATGTTGGCAAGCTCGTTGTCCTTTATGATGTCTCCCCAGGTCCCCAGGCTGGGTATGTTCGGCGTATTCGCGACGGAACTCGGCCAGGCTTCAGACCTCCGGAAGTAGGCGCAAGATCACCGTTGAGGTTCACCCGCACCCTCGAGCAGGCCACGCTGGCCGCCGCCGAGCGCGCTCGATGCGCCGGTGTGCGCCGGGCCGGGCGGCGTTCTTCTGCTTGGTCGTGCTCGGGCCCGCCAGCAGCTGGGGCCAGGTCGTCCCGGTCGAGACCTCCGACGGCCGGCTGCGCGACGCGCTGCTGGCCCACTGCCGGCCCGGTGGCTGAGCCTTCCACCACCGGGGAATCAGAGGACCGAAAAACCGCCGGGGAGGCTGGGGCGACCGGTGGCGGCGAGGAGCAGCGGTCCGGCAAGCCCGTCGGCGACGGCCAGATCGACAACCAGGTGGAGCGCCTGCGCCGCGGCGGTGCTGGGGACGTCTGGAGGGATCTTGAGCGCGGTTGCGAGGTCGGCGGTGTGCACGGCCAGCTCGAACGTCCGGGTGGGCAGGTAGTCCGCGAACCGCATGCCACCGGCGATGGTCGTGACGAGCTCGCGGCCGTCCCGGCCGTCGAGGAGCGGAAGGACGCGCGCCGCGATCTCGGCCAAGGCCGCGGCCGGGTCGCAGCCCAGCGCGGCGCCGGCCTCGCGCCCCCGTGCCGCCACGGCTGAGTCGGCAGCGGCCGCGCGGGTGGCCCGGTAGTAGTCGGCGGCGGACGGGATCTCGACGCCGGCGGCCGGGCGGGCGAGGTAGGCCTCGACGGTCAGCAACGAGCGGCTGGTGTGGCCGACCAGCGCGCGCACGTCCCACTCCCCCAGCCCGGGCTGGTCCCAGCGATCATCCACCGACGCGGCCGTGCGGACAAACCACTCCGCCGCGTCGGTGAAAGC
>JADGOU010000010.1 GCA_017882835.1 Frankiaceae bacterium
GAGCAGGTGTTCGGCGTCAAGGTGACCGGGGTGAACACGCTGAACCGGCCGGGCAAGCGCAAGCGCAGCCGGGCCGGGTTTGGCCGCCGCAAGAACACCAAGCGCGCGGTCGTCAGCGTCGCGCCGGGCGACCGGATCGAGATATTCGGTGGTCCGGTCGCCTGACGGCGACCGGACCAAGACCGCACAGGAAGCGTCAGAAGGACTCCATGGGCATCCGCAAGTACAAGCCGACCACGCCGGGGCGCCGGGGCGCCAGCGCGTCCGACTTCGTCGAGATCACCCGTGACCAGCCGGAGAAGTCACTGGTGCGTCCGCTGCACGGCAAGGGCGGCCGCAACTCCTACGGCCGGGTGACCACCCGCCACCAGGGCGGCGGCCACAAGCGGGCGTACCGGCTGATCGACTTCCGGCGCAACGACAAGGACGGCGTGCCGGCGAAGGTCGCCCACATCGAGTACGACCCCAACCGCACGGCCCGGATCGCGCTGCTGCACTACGCCGACGGCGAGAAGCGCTACATCCTCGCTCCGACCCGACTGCGGCCGGGCGACTCGGTGGAGGCCGGCGTCGGCAGCGACATCAAGGCCGGCAACAGCATGCCCATGCGCAACATCCCGGTCGGTACGGTGATTCACGCGATCGAGCTTCGCCCGGGCGGCGGCGCCAAGATCGCGCGGTCGGCCGGGGCCAGTGTGCAGCTGGTGGCCAAGGACGGTCCGTACGCCCAGCTGCGGATGCCCTCGGGCGAGATCCGCAACGTCGACGTGCGCTGTCGCGCGACCATCGGCGAGGTGGGCAACGCCGAGCAGTCCAACATCAACTGGGGCAAGGCCGGCCGGATGCGGTGGAAGGGCGTGCGCCCGACCGTGCGCGGGGTGGCCATGAACCCGATCGACCACCCGCACGGCGGCGGCGAGGGCAAGACCTCCGGCGGCCGGCACCCGGTGAACCCGGCGGGCAAGCCGGAGGGCCGCACCCGCCGCCGCAAGCCGAGCGATGACCTCATCCTCCGCCGCCGCAAGACCAACAAGAAGCGCTGAGAGCGTTGAAGGGAATTGGGTAGGCGATGCCGCGCAGCCTGAAGAAGGGGCCGTTCGTCGACGACCACCTGCTCAAGCGGGTGGACGTGCAGAACGACAAGGGCACCAAGAACGTCATCAAGACCTGGTCCCGGCGGTCCACTGTGATCCCGGACATGCTCGGCCACACCATCGCCGTGCACGACGGGCGTAAGCATGTCCCGGTGTTCATCACCGAGGGCATGGTTGGTCACAAGCTCGGTGAGTTTGCGCCGACCCGGACCTTCCGCGGCCACGTCAAGGACGACCGGAGGTCCCGCCGTGGCTGAGCGTGTCGCCGGCTCGGCGCCGACCGCGCCCTCGGCGCTGGCCAAGGCCCGCAACGCCAACGTCGCGCCGCGCAAGGCGCGCCGGGTGGTTGACCTCATTCGCGGGCAGAAGGCCAGCGACGCGGTCGCCATCTTGACCTTCGCCCCGCAGGCGGCCAGCGAGAACGTCGTCAAGGTCTTGCGCAGCGCCATGGCCAACGCCGAGCACAACGAGCGGGTGGACCAGGACTCGCTCTGGGTCTCGGCGGCGTACGTCGACCAAGGCCCGACGCTGAAGCGGTTCCGCCCGCGGGCGCAGGGCCGGGCCTACCGGATCCGCAAGCGCACCAGTCACATCACCGTCGTGGTGGAGTCCCGGCCGCAGGCGAGCGCGTCGCGGTCGGCAGCCAGGTCGGCCACGCGGGCCGCCCGGTCGGTAGCGGCTCGCCCGTCCACATCCAGTACGACCGCGAAGGGAAGGACCCAATAGTGGGCCAGAAAGTCAACCCGCATGGGTTCCGCCTCGGCATCACCACCGACTGGACCTCCCGGTGGTACGCCGACAAGCTTTACAAGGACTACGTCGGCGAGGACGTCGCGATCCGGCGACTGATGGGCAAGGGCATGGAGCGGGCCGGCATCAGCCGGGTCGACATCGAGCGCACCCGCGACCGCGTCCGGGTCGACATCCACACCGCCCGGCCGGGCATCGTCATCGGCCGCCGCGGGGCCGAGGCCGACCGCATCCGCGGTGAGCTGGAGAAGCTCACCAAAAAGCAGGTGCAGCTGAACATCCTCGAGGTCAAGAACCCGGAGAGTGACGCGCAGCTGGTGGCCCAGGGCGTGGCCGAGCAGCTGTCCAGCCGGGTGAGCTTCCGCCGGGCGATGCGCAAGGCCATGCAGTCGGCGATGAAGAGCCAGGGGGTCAAGGGCATCCGGGTTCAGTGCGCCGGTCGCCTCGGCGGCGCCGAGATGTCGCGGTCGGAGTTCTACCGCGAAGGTCGGGTGCCGCTGCACACCCTGCGCGCGAACATCGACTACGGCATCTACGAGGCGCGCACCACCTTCGGTCGAATCGGCGTCAAGGTGTGGATCTACAAGGGCGACGTCGTGCAGAGCCGGGCCGAGCGCGAGGCGCAGGAGCAGGCGTTGCGGCAGCAGCAGCGCAGCCGTCCGCAGCGCCGAGGTCCTCGATCCGGCTCGAGCGGGACCACGGCTGGCGGCACCGACGCCGGCCGGGGCGCCGCGGCTTCTCCCCAGGTCAACCCCCCGGCCGAGCCAAGTGCCGACGCTGCCGAGATCCCGGTGGGGCCGGACCCGGTGACGCCGACCGAGGCCACCGTCGACGCGACCGGAAAGGAGGGCTGAGCCCATGTTGATCCCACGTCGGGTCAAGCATCGCAAGCAGCACCATCCGGACCGCTCCGGGCAGGCGAAGGGCGGGACCAAGGTGACCTTCGGTGAGTACGGCATCCAGGCCCTGGAGCCGGCTTACGTCACCAACCGACAGATCGAGTCGGCCCGAATCGCCATGACTCGGCACATTCGCCGTGGCGGCAAGGTGTGGATCAACATCTACCCGGACCGGCCGCTGACGAAGAAGCCGGCGGAAACCCGGATGGGCTCGGGCAAGGGCTCGCCGGAGTGGTGGATCGCCAACGTCAAGCCCGGTCGGGTGATGTTCGAGCTGGCCGGAGTGCCGGAGCCAGTGGCGCAGGAGGCGCTGCGGCGGGCGATGCACAAGCTGCCGATGAAGTGCCGGTTCGTCCGGCGCGAGGCCGGGGAGGCGTGATGGCAACCAACATCACCCAGGAGCTACGCGAGCTGCCCGACGAGGACTTGGTCACCCGGCTGCGCGAGGGCAAGGAAGAGCTGTTCAACCTTCGGTTTCAGGTGGCCACCGGGCAACTGGACAACAACCGGCGGCTGCACACCGTTCGCCGGGACATCGCCCGCATCTACACGGTCATGCGCGAGCGGGAGCTCGGCATCGTCCCGGCCGACGTTCCGGGTGGCGCTGTGGCAGGTGGCGCTGTTCCGGGTGGCGCTGTTGAGGGTGGCGCTGTTGAGGGTGGCGCTGTTGAGGGTGGCAATGGGCCGAGCGACGAGGGTGTGGCATGACCGAAGGAACTGAGACCAGTGAGATGACCGAACCGACCGGCCGGGTTGAGGCCTCGGGCCAGCGCGGATTCCGCAAGACCCGGGAGGGTCTGGTGGTGGCCGACAAGATGGACAAGACGGTTGTCGTGGCTGTCGAAGACCGGGTGCAGCACCCGCTCTACGGCAAGACGATCCGCCGGACCAACAAGCTCAAGGCGCACGACGAGCGCAACAGCGCCGGCGTCGGCGACCGTGTCTTGCTGATGGAGACCCGCCCGTTGTCGGCCACCAAACGGTGGCGGCTGGTGGAGATCCTGGAGAAGGCCAAGTAAGCCCACCAGCAACGCAGCAGCACGGGCGGTTAGCAGCACGGCCGGCAGCAACGACCGGTCGGTACGGCGTCGTCGTACCGATCAACTCCGAGGAGTGGGCAGTGATACAGCAAGAGTCGCGGCTACGGGTCGCCGACAACACGGGCGCCAAGGAGATCTTGTGCATCCGGGTGCTCGGTGGCTCCGGGCGACGCTACGCCCGCATCGGCGACATCATCGTCGGCACCGTCAAGGAGGCCCTGCCGGGCGCCGGGGTGAAACGCGGTGACGTCGTCAAGGCGGTCGTCGTGCGCACCACCAAGGAGCGGCGGCGGAAGGACGGCTCTTACATCCGCTTCGACGAGAACGCCGCGGTGTTGATCCGCGACGGCGGTGACCCCCGTGGAACCCGCATCTTCGGTCCGGTTGGCCGCGAGCTCCGGGACAAGCGCTTTATGAAGATCATCTCACTGGCACCGGAGGTGCTCTAGACCATGCCCGGACTCCACGTCCGCAAGGGCGACACCGTGCAGGTGATCAGTGGCAAGGACCGCGGCCTGAAGGGCAAGGTGCTGGTGGCCTTCCCGACCCGCAACCGGGTGCTGGTCGAGGGGGCCAACCGGATCAAGAAGCACACCCGGGTGACGACGACCCAGCGGGGCGCGCAGTCCGGCGGCATTGTCACCCAGGAGGCGCCGCTGCACGTCAGCAACGTCCAGGTGGTCTGCCCGTCTTGTGGCAAGCCGTCGCGGCTCGGACACCGCCGCGACGACGACGGCCGCTCGGTGCGTACCTGCCGCCGCTGCGGCTCGGACATCTGAGGAGCGACCGACATGACAGTCACCGAAACCGACAGGCCCGCCACTGAGCGGGCGGTCCGGACCCGTCCCCGGCTCAAGCAGCGCTACCGCGACGAGATCGCCGGATCGCTGCGCGAGCAGTTCGGCTACCGCAATCCGATGCAGGTTCCGACCGTGACCAAGGTCGTGGTCAACATGGGCGTCGGCGAGGCGGCCCGGGACGGCAAGCTGATCGACGGCGCGGTACGGGACATGACCGCCATCACCGGCCAGAAGCCGCTGGTGGTCAAGGCCCGGATCTCCGTCGCCCAGTTCAAGCTGCGCGAGGGCATGCCGATCGGCGTCAAGGTGACGCTGCGCGGCGACCGGATGTGGGAGTTCCTCGACCGGCTGCTTTCGGTGGCGCTACCACGCATCCGCGACTTCCGCGGCCTGTCGCCCACGCAGTTCGACGGCGCCGGCAACTACACCTTCGGGGTCTCCGAGCAGTCGATCTTCCATGAGATCGACTTCGACAAGGTGGACCGCCCCCGCGGCATGGACATCACGGTGGTCACAACCGCCCCGACCAACGACGAGGGGCGTGCCCTGCTGCGCGCGCTCGGCTTCCCGTACAAGGAGTCCTAACCAATGGCGAAGAAGGCCCTGGTCAACAAGGCCGCCCGCAAGCCGAAGTTCGCGGTCCGCGGCTACACCCGCTGCCAGCGCTGCGGTCGACCGCGGGCCGTGTACCGCACGTTCGGCCTGTGTCGGATCTGTCTGCGGGAGATGGCGCACGCCGGCGAGCTGCCCGGCATCACCAAGAGCTCCTGGTAAGTCCGATTCCCGGCACCCGCATCCACCCCTTCGGCGCAGGCCCCTCGCGGGAACCGTGGCGAGAAAGGCAACTGAGGTAGTCAGTGCCATGACGATGACCGACCCGATTGCAGACATGCTCACCCGTCTGCGCAACGCCAACTCGGCGTACCACGACCGCGTGGTCATGCCGCATTCCAAGATCAAGGTGCACATCGCCGAGATCCTGCAGCAGGAGGGGTACGTCGCCGGCTGGACGGTCGAGGACGGGGACAAGGGCAAGACCCTGGCCATCGACCTCAAGTACGGCCCAAACCGGGAGCGGACGATTGCCGGCGTGAAGCGCATCTCCAAGCCGGGGTTGCGGGTCTACGCCAAGTCCACCGGCCTGCCTCGGGTCCTGGGGGGCTTGGGCATCGCGATCATCTCGACGTCGACCGGTCTGCTCACCGACCGGCAGGCGTCCAAGCGTGGAGTAGGCGGGGAAGTCCTCGCCTACGTCTGGTAGGGAGGCTCGCCATGTCTCGAATCGGCCGAATGCCCATCCCCGTGCCCACCGGCGTCGACGTCGCCATCGACGGGCAGCGCATCACCGTCACCGGACCCAAGGGCACGCTGTCGCACGCCGTCGCCAGCCCCATCACTATCGAGCGACGGGACGGCGAGCTCGTCGTCGCGCGCCCCGACGACGAACGGATGAGCAAGTCGCTGCACGGCCTGTCCCGGACCCTGGTGGCCAACATGGTCACCGGGGTGACCGACGGCTACGCCAAGACGCTGGAGATCGTCGGCGTGGGTTACCGGGTGCAAGCCCGCGGCGGCGACTTGGAGTTCGCGCTCGGCTTCAGCCACCCGGTGCCCGTACCGGCACCCGAGGGGATCGCCTTCGAAGTGCAGACCCCCACCCGGTTCGTGGTGCGCGGCATCGACAAGCAGAAGGTTGGCGAGGTGGCCGCCAACATCCGCAAGCTGCGCAAGCCGGATCCCTACAAGGGCAAGGGCGTGCGTTACCAAGGCGAAGTCATCCGCCGCAAGGTCGGAAAGACGGGTAAGTGATCGTGCCTGCTCAGACAGTGTCCACGAAGCGCACCAGCGCCACGCCGTCGGCCGCTCGCCGGCTCGGTCGGGCCCGCCGACATTTCCGGGTCCGGAAGAAGATCAGCGGGACGCAACTGCGCCCGCGGCTGGTCGTGACCCGGTCGGCCCGCCACATCTACGCCCAGGTCGTCGACGACGGCGTGGGACGCACGCTGGCCGCCGCCTCGACGTTGGACCCGACCGTGCGCGCAACGGACGGGGACAAGAAGGCGCGTGCCCGGGCCGTGGGCTCCCTGGTGGCGCAGCGGGCCCAGGAGGCCGGGATTGGGGCCGTCGTCTTCGACCGGGGGGGCAACGCCTACCACGGTCGGATCGCGGCGTTGGCCGATGCCGCCCGGGAAGGCGGGCTCGACTTCTGATGCCGATGTGTACCCCCGCGCCGAGGACACCTAGTCACCACTCAGTTCGTCAGACAGGAAGGCAAGCCTGATGCCAGGACCCCAGCGCCGCGGCAGCGGACCCGGTGGCGCCGCCACCGGTGATCGACGCGACCGGCGCGACGGCGGCCGTGGTGGCGGCGCCGCGGAGAAGACCGCCCACATCGAGCGCGTAGTGGCTATTAACCGGGTCGCCAAGGTCGTCAAGGGTGGCCGCCGGTTCAGCTTTACCGCCTTGGTCGTCGTCGGCGACGGTGACGGCACGGTCGGCGTCGGCTACGGCAAGGCCAAGGAGGTCCCGGCCGCCATCGCCAAGGGCGTCGAAGAGGCCAAGAAGCACTTCTTCCGGGTGCCGCGGATTGGCTCGACCATCCCACACCCGATCCAGGGTGAGGAGGCCGCCGGTGTCGTCCTGCTCAAGCCGGCGAGCCCGGGTACCGGCGTCATCGCCGGCGGCCCGGTGCGCGCCGTACTGGAGTGTGCAGGGATCTCCGATATTCTGTCGAAGTCGCTGGGTTCGTCGAACCCGATCAACATCGTGCACGCCACCGTGGCTGCCCTGCGCGGCCTGGTCCGACCGGAGGAGGTCGCGGCCCGCCGTGGCCTGCCGATCGAGGACGTGGCCCCGGCCGCCATGCTGCGGGCGCGGGCCGGGGCGGGGGCGTGATGTCGCGCCTCAAGGTCACGCAGATCCGCTCGGGCATCGGCGGGAAGGAGAACCAGCGGCAGACGCTGCGTTCGCTTGGGCTCAAGCGGATCTCGCACACCGTCGTCAAGGAGGACCGCCCCGAGATCCGGGGCATGATCGCGACGGTCAGACACCTGGTCACGTTCGAGGAAGTGGACTGATCATGACGCTTAAGGTCCACCATCTGCGGCCGGCTCCCGGCGCGCATGCGCCGAAGACCCGGGTCGGGCGCGGCCAGGGCTCCAAGGGCAAGACTGCCGGCCGCGGCACCAAGGGCACCGGCGCCCGCAAGAACGTCCCCGACCGCTTCGAGGGCGGCCAGATGCCGCTGCACATGCGGCTGCCCAAGCTGAAGGGGTTTACGAACCGGTTTCGCACTGAATACCAGGTGGTCAACCTCGACCGGTTGGCCGAGCTGTTCCCGGCCGGTGGCGTGGTCGGCGTAGACGACCTCGTCCGGGTGGGCGCCGTTCGCCGGGGTGCCCCGGTGAAGGTCCTGGGCTCCGGCGAGCTCGGTGACGTGCGGTTGGAGCTGCGGGTACAGGCGTTCTCCGGCTCGGCCCGGGAGAAGATCTCGGCCGCCGGCGGCACGGCCACCGCCATCTAGCGAGAACCGGTGGCGGGCGGGGCAGCCCTCGACCAGAGCGCATGACGCCGCAGGAACCGCATGGCGGCCAGCATCGGGTCGGCAACGTCCTAGAGAATCACAGTCCTAGAGAATCACACCAGTGTCGACAACGAGCGGGAACGGTGCGTCGATCGTGACTGTGTCGCCCGCGTCGATGGTGTCGACGGTGTAGTGCGTGTCGCTATCGACGAAGTGGTGCCGGAAGAGCTGCCGTTCGGCCAGGTCGACCACCCAGTACTCCGGCACCCGAGCCGTCTCGCAGTACGCCCGCTTCCGGACCAGGTCCCGAGCCGCACTGGCGGGGGAGAGTACCTCGACCACCAACACGGGATAGTGAGTGATGGGCTGATCGTTTGCGTGCGCCTCAGCCACGACGCAGACATCCGGTCTGGTGACTGCGGTGGGGTGCCACTGCACGTCGTTGTCGGTGTTGACCAGGTACCCGTGGGGTTGGCCGGCCACCTCCAAGGCGTTGGCCAGGTAACGTGCCGCACGGTTGTGCTGTGGGCTCGCTCCAGGGCTCATGACGATGACTCCGTCGAAGATTTCAGCCCGGGCCTCGGGCGGTAGGCCGCGTAGATCGTCATACGTGGCCGGGCGGTCCAGCGTCCGGGTGGTCATGCTCACTCCTTACCGTCCGGGCCAGTGTAGGGGCGCAGCGGAGCGGATCTGGCCGCTCGCAACTCCGGTGTGGACGTCGGTGAGTAGCTCGCGACTACCAGCGGGCATCCGCGCCGTCGCCCGGCCGACCCGGCTGTTAGAGTCGGCATTGGCTGCACCGAGCACGGCGCCGGCAGGAACATCCTGTCGGCGCCTCGGCGTAGGGCAGCACAGACAGCGATGACCCTGCGGCTCAGGTAAGCGACGACCCGCCCGGCCGGACGCCCGGACGGACGCGAGGGAGGGGCCGTGCTCACTGCCTTCGCCCGGGCCTTCCGTACCCCGGACCTGCGCAAGAAGCTGCTGTTCGTGCTGGCGATCATCGGCCTGTTCCGGCTCGGGTCGGTCGTGCCGTCGCCGGGAGTGTCCTACACCGCGATCCAGAGTTGCCTGAATCAGAGCAAGGACTCCAGCGTTTACGGGCTGGTGAACCTGTTCAGCGGCGGCGCGCTGCTGCAACTGTCGGTGTTCGCGCTCGGGATCATGCCGTACATCACCAGCAGCATCATCATCCAGCTATTGATCGTGGTCATCCCGCGGCTGGAGCGGCTGAAGGAAGAGGGTCAGTCCGGCCAGGCCAAACTGACCCAGTACACCCGCTACCTGACGATCGCGTTGGCCATTCTGCAGTCGACCGGCATCGTGGCGCTGGCTCGCGGCGTACCGAGCCGGTTGTTCCCGCAGTGCAACCAGGCGATCCTGCCGAGCACGTCGCTGTTCCGGGTCGCCACCCTGGTCGTGACGATGACCGCCGGCACGGCAGTGATCATGTGGCTCGGTGAGCTGATCACGGACCGCGGCATCGGCAACGGCATGTCAGTCCTGATCTTCACCTCGATCGCCTCCCGGTTGCCCTCGGAGGGCGGGCGCATCCTGCAGAGCACCAGCGGCTTCGTCTTCGCCTTGGTCTGCCTGCTCGGGCTGGTGATCGTGACCGCTGTGGTCTACGTCGAGCAGGCCCAGCGCCGGATTCCGGTGCAGTACGCCAAGCGCATGGTCGGTCGCCGGATGTACGGCGGCACCTCGACGTACATCCCGCTCAAGGTCAACCAGGCCGGCGTTATCCCGGTGATCTTCGCGTCCTCCCTGCTTTACCTGCCCAACCTGCTGTCCCAGATGTGGACCAGCAACCAAGGCTTCACCAACTTCGTCAGCCGGAACCTGACCAAGGGCGACCACCCGCTCTACCTGGTCAGCTACTTCCTACTGATCATCTTCTTCACGTACTTCTACGTAGCGATCACATTCAACCCGGTCGAGGTCAGCGACAACATGAAGAAGTACGGTGGCTTCGTGCCCGGCTTCCGCCCCGGTCGGCAAACCGCCGAGTACCTCGACTTCATCCTGTCGAGGATTACACTGCCGGGCGCTCTGTTCCTCGGCTTGATCGCTGTGCTGCCGAACGCGTTGCTCAGCCTCACCGGCGGCAACCAGTTCCCCTTCGGTGGGACAACTGTCCTTATCCTGGTCGGCGTCGGACTGGAGACGGTGAAACAGATCGAGAGCCAGCTCATGCTGCGCAACTACGAGGGTTTCCTCCGCTAGTGCGACTCGTCCTAGTCGGGCCTCCCGGAGCGGGCAAGGGAACGCAGGCCCAATACGTGGCGGTACACCTGTCGGTGCCGCAGATCTCCACCGGCGACATCTTCCGTGCCAACGTCGGGCAGGGCACGCCGCTCGGCCTCGAGGCCAAGAAGTATATGAACGCCGGTGACCTCGTGCCGGACGAGATCACGATCAACATGGTGCGGAACCGACTGGCCGAGGACGACGCCGCCAAAGGCTTCCTGCTCGACGGCTTTCCCCGCACGGTGCCGCAGGCGCTGGAGCTGGACAACATCCTGGCCGACCTCGGCACCCGGCTCGACGTCGTCCTTGAACTGGTGGTCGACGATGACGAGGTGGTGCGCCGGCTGTCGGGTCGGCGGACCTGTCGGGGGTGCAAGCGCATCTGGCACGTCGACTTCGACCCGCCGACCGTGAATGGCATCTGCGACGCCTGCGGCGGTGAGCTGTTCCAGCGCGACGACGACAACGCCGCGACTATCCAGAACCGACTCAGCGTCTACGCGGCATCAACCGCGCCCCTGGTGGCGTTCTACGCAGAGCGGGGCATGCTGGTCGGCATTGACGCAACCGGACCGGTCGACGACATCACCGAACGGGCCATCGACGCCCTGCGCCGGTTCGGCTGAGTCGACCCGGTCGACAACGGGGGCGCAGTTGAGGGACGAGACGAGCCGGACAGCGACATGATCCAGGGCAACCCATGATCCAGATAAAGACGGCCGCAGAGATTGAGCTGATGCGGGCGGCGGGTCTGGTAGTCGGTCACACCCTGGAGCTGCTCAAGGCGGCCGTGGAACCCGGGATGACCACCCAGGACCTCGACGACGTGGCCGCCAGGTCGATCCGCGACGCCGGCGCGGTGCCCTCCTTTCTGGGCTACCACGGCTTCCCAGGGACCATCTGTACGTCGGTGAACGACGAGATCGTGCACGGCATCCCCTCGCCCCGCAAGGTGCTGCGGGAGGGCGACATCGTCTCCATCGACTGCGGCGCGATCGTCGAGGGCTACCACGGCGACGCCGCGGTGACCGTGCCGGTGGGCCGGGTGACCCCGGAGCTGACCGAGCTGATGCGGGTCTGCGAGGGCTCGATGTGGGCCGGGTTCGCGGCGGCTCGCCTCGGTGGGCGGCTGTCTGACATCGGGGCTGCGGTCGAGCGCCACGTGTGGCCGCATGGGTACGGCGTGGTCGAGGAGTACGTCGGGCACGGCATCGGCACCGAGATGCACCAGGACCCGCAGGTGCCCAACTACGGTCGCCCCGGCCGGGGTCCACGGCTGGTCCAGGGTCTGGTGCTGGCGGTGGAGCCCATGGTCAACCTCGGCGGCCGGCACACCCGGCTGCTCGATGACGGCTGGACAGTCGTCACCCGCGACGGCCGTCCGTCCGCGCACTTCGAGCACACCTTCACCCTGACCGAGGCCGGACCGTGGGTGTTGACCGCCCTGGACGGCGGGAAGTCCAGGCTGACTCATCTGCTGGCCGCGCCGGCGGCCGGGTAGGCATGGCGATCGGCTGATGGTCGACAACCAGAACGTGCGCGCCTCGGACGCCGACCGCGACCGGGTGGCCACGGCGCTGCAGGAGCACTGCGCCGCCGGCCGGCTGACGGTCGAGGAGGTGGGGGAGCGGCTCGACCGCACCTACGCCGCTCGCACCCTCGGTGAGCTGGCCGAGGTCATCGCCGACCTACCGCCGTTGGAGGCGCATCCGCTGCCGGTGCCGACCTCCGGGCCGCGCCCGGTGCGGTCCGATCGTCTGCCGGCCCGCGGCAGTCGGGGCGGCGGGCAGGTCGCGTTGCGCCACCAGGCGGTGTCCTGGGCGTCCACCAGCCTGACCGTCTCGATCATCTGGCTGGTGATCTTTGTTACCGGCGGTGGGACGCAGGCGTTCTGGCCGATCTGGGTCATCGGCCCGTGGGGCGCTACCATCCTGGTGCGGGCGCTGACCGACCGGTTCGACCGCTGAGGCGCTGGCACCGCAGCCGCCTGCTCGTTGCGATGACGCCGGCCGAGTTGGCTGCCGGTAGCGGCGCGACGTACACTGTGCCGTCGGCGTGCCGCCGCGGGGCTGTTGCATGCCCGGCGTGACGGAGCCGATCGATCTACGCAATACCCGCCAACCGGCGGACACACAGAGATCAACGGATAGCGGAGGACATGCCCAAGAAGGATGGGGCCATCGAGATCGAAGGCCGGGTTGTTGAACCACTGCCGAACGCGATGTTCCGGGTGGAACTGGCCAACGGGCACCGGGTGCTTGCCCACATCAGCGGCAAGATGCGGCAGCACTACATCCGCATCCTGCCCGAGGACCGAGTGGTCGTAGAGCTCTCGCCGTACGACTTGTCCCGTGGGCGCATCGTCTACCGCTACAAGTGAACCAAACCGCCATCAAGGAAGATCATCGACGCGGCCCGCGGCTGCGTGCGCGAACAGGAGCGGATCAGCCGTGAAGGTCAAGCCGAGCGTGAAGAAGATGTGCGACAAGTGCAAGGTGATCCGCCGCCACGGTCGGGTCATGGTGATCTGCGACAACCTGCGGCACAAGCAGCGGCAGGGCTGACCAGCCCAACCGACCAGTCCTCCCGCCCGAAAACCCGCCGCGCCCGAAAACCCGCCGCGCCCGAAAAGCTAAGGACCGCCCATGGCACGCCTCGCCGGCGTCGACCTTCCCCGCGAGAAGCGGCTGGAGATCGCGCTGACCTACATCTATGGCATCGGCCGCACCCGCGCCGCCGAGACCCTGGCGCAGACCGGCGTGAGTGCCGATGTTCGCGTCCGCGACCTCACCGACGACGACGTGGTGAGGCTGCGGGACTGGATCGACGCCAGCTACAAGATCGAAGGTGACCTTCGCCGGGAGGTGGCCCAGGACATCCGGCGCAAGGTCGAGATCGGCTGCTACCAGGGCATCCGACACCGCCGTGGACTGCCGGTGCACGGCCAGCGCACGCACACCAACGCGCGCACCCGCAAGGGTCCGAAGAAGACGGTGGCCGGCAAGAAGAAGGCCGGCAAGAAGTAGGCAGGGCCCGGACCAGGCCGGCGCGCACTAGGACGGCCGGCCGCCCGCACCGCGGCCCCCGTCGTCCCGACCACCTTTAGGTAGGAGCCCCCACCGCATGCCCCCCAGAACCCGTACCGGCGCCGGCGTGAAGAAGGTCCGGCGCAAGGAGAAGAAGAACATCGCGCACGGGCACGCCCACATCAAGAGCACGTTCAACAACACGATCGTGTCCATCACCGACCCGGTGGGCAACGTGATCGCCTGGGCGAGCGCTGGCCACGTCGGCTTCAAGGGCTCGCGCAAGTCCACGCCGTTCGCCGCCCAGATGGCGGCGGAGAACGCCGCCCGCAAGGCGCAGGAGCACGGCATGCGCAAGGTGGACGTCTTCGTCAAGGGACCCGGCTCCGGCCGGGAGACCGCGATCCGGTCGCTGCAGGCCACCGGCCTGGAGGTGGGTGCCATCCAAGACGTCACCCCGGTGGCGCACAACGGCTGCCGTCCCCCCAAGCGCCGCCGCGTCTGAGCTGGCCGTCACCAGGCCTACAGAACCAGGAGAAGAGACCCCGCCATGGCCCGCTACACCGGACCGGACTGCAAGCGCTGTCGCCGCGAGAAGATGAAGCTGTTCCTCAAGGGCGCCAAGTGCGAGTCGCCGAAGTGCCCAATCGAGATCCGCCCGTACCCGCCGGGTGAGCACGGCCGCGGCCGTACCAAGGACGGCGAGTACCTCCAGCAGAAGCGCGAGAAGCAGAAGTGCGCCCGCATCTATGGCGTACTGGAGAAGCAGTTCCGTGGCTACTACGAGGAGGCCAACCGTCGCCAGGGCAAGACCGGCGACGAACTGCTGCGCATCCTCGAGTCGCGGCTGGACAACGTGGTCTACCGGGCCGGCTTCGCCAAGTCCCGGGACATGGCCCGTCAGGTGGTCCGGCACGGGCACATCTTGGTCAACGGCAAGAAAGTCGACATCCCGTCGTACCGGGTCAGCGAGAACGACATCGTCGAGGTGCGCCCGGCCAGCCGGGAGCTGACGCCGTTCGTGGTGGCCCGGGCCGAGGCTGGCAGCCGGCCGATCACCCCGTGGCTGGAGGTCATCGCCTCCCAGATGCGCGTGCTGGTGCACTCGCTGCCGGCCCGGCAGGTGATCGACACCCCGGTGCAGGAGCAGCTGATCGTCGAGCTCTACTCGAAGTAACCGCAGCACCCGGTGGGGGCAGACCGACGCCCACACCGGTACGCGGTCGGCAGGTTCCCTGCCGACGGCGGCACTCTCGCGGCGTCATATGGCGGGCGCCGGAGGACCCGGAGGTCTTTCATGCTCATCACCCAGCGGCCGAGTCTGGCCGAGGAACCGGTCAGCGACTCTCGCTCTCGGTTCGTCATTGAGCCGCTCGAGCCCGGCTTCGGCTACACCTTGGGCAACTCGCTGCGCCGTACGTTGCTGTCGTCCATCCCGGGCGCGGCGGTCACCAGCATCCGCATCGACGGCGTGCTGCACGAGTTCACCACGGTCCCCGGTGTCAAGGAGGACGTGACCGACCTGATCCTCAACCTCAAGGAGCTGGTGGTCAGCTCCGACGGCGACGAGCCGGTGGTGATGTACCTGCGCAAGCACGGCCCCGGCGTGGTCACTGCCGGTGACATTGCCCCACCCGCGGGCGTCGAGGTGCACAACCCCGACCTGCACCTGGCCACCATCAACAAGAAGGGCCGGCTGGAGGTCGAACTGACGGTCGAGCGCGGCCGCGGCTACGTCTCCGCCCCGCAGAACCAGTCCAAGCTGGCCAACGCCGAGATCGGCCGGGTGGCTGTCGACTCGATCTACTCGCCGGTGCTCAAGGTGACCTACCAGGTGGAGGCCACCCGGGTCGAGCAGCGCACCGACTTCGACCGGCTGATCGTCGACGTGGAGACCAAGCCGTCGATCACTCCGCGCGACGCCATGGCCAGCGCCGGCAAGACCCTGGTCGAGCTGTTCGGGCTGGCCCGCGAGCTCAACGTCGAGGCCGAGGGCATCGACATCGGGCCGTCGCCGACGGACGCCGCGCTCGCGGCCGACCTGGCGTTGCCGATCGAGGAGATGGACCTGACCGTCCGCTCCTACAACTGTCTCAAGCGCGAGGGCATCCACTTCGTGGGCGAGCTGCTGTCCCGCAGCGAGGCGGACCTGCTCGACATCCGCAACTTCGGCGCGAAGTCCATCGATGAGGTGAAGCTCAAGCTGCACGGCCTGGGCCTGGCGCTCAAGGACTCCCCACCCGGGTTCGACCCGGCCGACGTGGTGGGCACCTATGGTGCCGACGACGACGACGACGACCAGACGTACGCCGAGACCGAGCAGTTTTGATTCTCGGCCGGTAGCACCGATCCCAGGAGAGCGACGAGATGCCCACGCCCACCAAGGGCCCCCGCCTCGGTGGCGGCCCCGCGCACGAGCGGTTGATGCTGGCGAACCTGGCCACCGCGCTGTTCGAGCACGGCCGGATCACGACCACGACGGCCAAGGCCAAGCGGCTGCGACCGCTGGCGGAACGCCTCGTCACCTTCGCCAAGCGGGGTGACCTGCACGCTCGCCGGCAGGTGCTCACCGTGGTGCGGGACAAGGGCGTCGTACACACGCTGTTCGCCGAGATTGGCCCCCAGTTCGCCCAGCGCCCGGGTGGCTACACCCGGATCACCAAGATCGGGCCACGCAAGGGCGACAACGCTCCGATGGCCGTGATCGAGCTGGTCGAGGGTCGCACCATCGCCCAGCAGGCCGTTGGGGAGGCCGAGCGTGCCCGGGGTACCCGGTTCCGCCGTGGCCGTGGCGCGACCCCGGCCGGACAGGTCGCGGCCGAGGAGGCAGCGGGCGAGTCGGCCGAGGAGGCAGCGGGCGAGTCGGCCGAGGAGGCAGCGGGCGCGGTTCCGCTCGAGGCCGAGGCATCGGTGGCGGCCGGTGTGGGTAGCGTGCCGACGCAGGGCGACGACGACGGTGAGGCCGCCGAGGGGAGCCGTCAGATCGCCGTGCCGACCGAGGGAGGCGACACCGACGTGGTTACCGAGAGCCCGGGCAGCGCGGAGGGTCCGGAGACCACCAGCACCAGCGCCGGGCCGGGTGAGGGCGACAGCGGCGCGGGCAACCAGGCCAAGGCCGCCAGCGAGGCCGCCAGCGAGACCTCGCCGGCCGAGGGCGACCGCGACCGGGGCTGGGACTGACCGGTCCGGGTCCCACCGCACGCATCGACGAGCCCGCCGCTCCGGCTGGAGCCGGCGGGCTCGTCCGCGTCCGACTCGACGTCGCCTACGCCGGGGCGGCGTACGCCGGGTGGGCTCGCCAACCGGACCTGCCGACCGTGCAGCGGGCGCTCGAGCAGGCGTTGTCCACTGTGCTGCGTACTGAAGTCACCGTGCGGGTGGCCGGCCGGACGGATGCGGGGGTGCACGCCGTCGGACAGGTGGCGACGACCGATGTCGCGGCGGAGACCTGGGCGGAGGCCGAGGCGACGCTGCTGCGCCGGCTCACCGGCGTGCTGCCGGATGACGTGCGGGTGTCCGCGGTGGGCGTCATGCCGGCGGGCTTCGACGTGCGGTTCAGCGCGCTGTCGCGGACCTACCGCTACCGCGTGGCCGACGCTGCCTGGGGCGTGGACCCGCTGCGCCGCGCCGACACCTGGGCCTACGGCCACCCGGTGGATCTCGACCGGATGCAGGCCGCAAGTGTCGGGCTGCTCGGAGAGCACGACTTCGCGGCGTACTGCCGGCGGCGACCGGGCGGTACGACGCTGCGCCGGCTGCTGCGGCTGGACTGGCGCCGCGATGATGCGGACGTGCTGGTGGCCACCGTGGAGGCGGACGCCTTTTGTCATCGCATGGTGCGCAGCTTGGTCGGGGCGCTGGTGGCGGTCGGAGCCGGCCGGCGGCCGGTCGGCTGGCCCGCCGAGCTATTGGGCAGTGCAGTGCGGGTCAGCGCGGTGCCGGTCGCACCGGCGCACGGACTCACCCTGGTCGCGGTGCGCTACCCGCCGGCGGGCGAGCTGGCCGTCCGTGCGGTTACGACTCGCGCCGTCCGGGTGCCCGTGGACTCGAGTGGAGGTTTCTCGGTGAGTGAGACCGGTGAGTGAGGGCTGAGTGAGTGAGGGCTGGGGGGGTGAGGGCTGGGTGGGTGCCGACTCCGCGCACATGAGCCCGGCGCAGTTCCGGGAGCATGGTCGCGCGGTGGTGGACTGGATCGCTGATTACCTGGAGCGGGTGGAGGACCTGCCGGTACTCTCCCGGGCGCGCCCGGGAGAGCTGCGCGAGCGGCTGCCGGCGGGCCCACCCGAGCAGGGGGAGCCGTTCGCGGCGATGCTCCGCGACGTCGACGAGCTGATCCTTCCCGGGCTCACGCACTGGCAGTCGCCGAACTTCTTCGGCTACTTCCCGGCAAACGCCTCCGGCCCGGCGGTGCTCGGCGAGCTGCTCTCAGCGGGCCTCGGCGTCCAGGGCATGTTGTGGTCGACCAGTCCGGCCTGCACGGAACTGGAGACCCACGTGCTGGACTGGCTGGCCGACCTGCTCGACCTGCCGGCGGCGTTCCGGTCCACCGGCGCGGGCGGCGGGGTGCTGCAGGACACCGCCTCCAGCGCCACCTTGGTCGCGCTGCTAGCCGCTCGGGAGCGGGCCACCGCCGGCGCCGGCAACACCACCGGGCTGGCGGCCACCGCCCGGCTCACCGTCTACAGCTCGTCGCAGGCGCACAGCTCGGTCGAGAAGGCGGTGCGGATCGCGGGCGTCGGCTCGGCCAACCTGCGCCTGATCGACGTCGACGACGACTTGTCGATCCGCCCGGAGTCGCTGGCTGCGCTGCTGACCGCGGACTCCGCGGCTGGCGCCGTACCGGTCATGGTGGTCGCCACGGTGGGTACAACGTCGACCACGGCGGTCGATCCGGTGCGGGCCATCGGCGAGCTCTGCCGACGGTACGGCGTCTGGCTGCACGTGGACGCGGCGCTGGCCGGGACCGCGGCGCTCTGTCCGGAGCTGCGCTGGCTGCACGACGGCGTCGAGCTGGCCGACAGCTACTGCGTCAACCCGCACAAGTGGATGCTGACCAACTTCGACTGCGACGCGTTCTACGTGGCCGACCGGGCGCCGCTGTTGGCCGCGCTGTCGATCCTGCCGGAGTACCTGCGCAACGCCGCCTCCGCTTCCGGCGCCGTGATCGACTACCGAGACTGGCAGATCCCGCTGGGTCGGCGGTTCCGAGCGCTCAAGCTGTGGTTCGTCATCCGGCACTACGGCGCCGCCGGGTTGCGTGCGCACGTCCGCGAGCACGTCGCGTTGGCCGGCGAGGTGGCCGACTGGGTGGACGCGCACCCGGCGCTGGAGCGGCTGGCCCCGGTGCCGCTGCAGCTGGTCGTCTTTGCCCACGTCGACGGCGACGTGGCCACTCAGGCCCTGCTCGACGCCGCCAACGACACCGGCGAGGTCTTCCTGACCCACACCCGGGTCCGGGGCCGGCTGGCGATCCGGTTCTCGATCGGGGCGACGCTCACCCGGCAACGACACGTTCGGGCGGCCCTTGCCCTGCTCGACCGGATCCTGGGGCCGTCGGCGACTTCGCCGTACCCCGTCGGGGCGATGCCGTAGCCGGGTGAAGCTGCCCCAAGCTGGCGCCTTCACCCGCCGTCGGCATCGGCACGGGCCGCGACACGCCGTACGAGCTATGCCGTAGCCGGGTGAAGCTGCGCCAGGCTGCGGACCGCGCCGCCGTCGGTCAGGCCGGAGCCTCGTGGCCCGCTTTGACCCTCGACCGCGGCCGCCGTAACCTGGGTAGACGTTGAGCGCTGTGGCTTCAGCATGCGCACATCCGCCGCCATCTCGGCAGATGGCGGCGCGACTTCGAGGCAGACAAGGCGACGAGATCTCGGTGCGGACCTACACCCCCAAGCCCGGCGACGTACAGCGTCAATGGCACGTCATCGACGCCACCGACGTCGTGCTCGGCCGGTTGGCCAGCCAGACCGCCAAGCTGCTGCGGGGCAAGCACAAGCCGATGTACGCGCCGCACATCGACACCGGCGACTTCGTCGTCATCGTCAACGCCGGCAAGGTGGCCCTGACCGGCAGCAAGCGCGAGCAGAAGATGGCCTACCGGCACTCCGGCTACCCGGGCGGGTTGAAGGCGGTGTCCTACGTCGAACTGTTGGACAAGCGGCCGGCCCAGGCGGTGGAGAAGGCGGTCAAGGGGATGCTGCCGCACAACTCGCTCGGCCGGCACATGCTGTCCAAGCTAAAGGTGTACGCCGGCCCCACGCACCCGCACCAGGCCCAGCAGCCGGTGCCCTATGAGCTGACCCAGGTCGCGCAGTAGTCGCGCCGTACCCCAAGTAAGGAAGCAGGAACCGGCGTGAGCGTCGAGCCCGACAACACAGCGGAGTACCACACCGAGGCCGCGGACCCGGCGACCGGCTCGGCGGCGGAGATGGCTGTCCCCGGGGAGCTCGAGCCCGGGGGGCTGGTTCCCGAGGGGCTGGTTCCCGAGGAGCTCGAGCCGACGACCGACCAGCAGACACTTGCCGAGGCGGCGGCAGCTGACATCCCGGCGACCCGGGCCGCTGACGACCGCGGCGCGCAGGCGACCGGTCGCCGCAAGGAGGCGGTGGTCCGGGTGCGGTTGCTGCCCGGCACCGGCCGGTACACGCTCAACGGGCGATCGCTGGAGCAGTACTTCCCAAACAAAGTGCACCAGCAGGCGGTCAACGAGCCGTTCGTGACGCTGGCGAAGGCCGAGCAGTACGACGTGATTGCGCGGTTGCACGGCGGCGGCGTGTCCGGCCAGGCGGGCGCGCTGCGCCTCGGCATCGCGCGGGCGCTGATCGAGATGGAGGTCGATGATCGGCCGGCGCTGAAGAAGGCGGGCTTTCTCACTCGGGACGCGCGGGTCAAGGAGCGTAAGAAATACGGCCTGAAGAAGGCCCGCAAGGCGCCGCAGTACTCCAAGCGGTAACGGCTGTGGGTCGCCTGTTCGGCACCGACGGCGTCCGCGGGGTCGCCAACGCCGATCTCACCCCCGAGTTGGCACTGGCCTTGTCCGTGGCGGCCGCGCACGTGTTGGCGGAAATGGACTCCCGCGACGGTCACGTGCACCGGCCGCTGGCGGTGGTGGGCCGCGACGGCCGGGCCAGCGGTGAGCTGCTGCAGGGTGCCGTGGTGGCCGGGTTGGCCAGTGCCGGCGCCGACGTCGTGCTGGCCGGTGTCATCCCGACGCCAGCGGTGGCGTACCTCACCGGCGCGCTCGGCGCCGACCTCGGCGTCGTGCTCTCCGCGAGCCACAACCCGATGCCGGACAACGGCATCAAGTTCTTCGCCCGCGGTGGACACAAGCTGCCCGACGAGGTCGAGGATGCTGTGGAGGCGCGGATGGCGGAGGCCTGGACCCGCCCAATCGGTGCCGACGTGGGTCGGGTCCGCGACCTGCCCGAGGCCACCGGGCGCTACGTGGACTACCTGGTGGCGACCGTGCCGCGCCGGCTCGACGGCCTGCGCGTCGTCGTGGACTGCGCCCACGGGGCCGCGTCCGCCGCGGCGCCGGCCGCCTACCGGGCTGCCGGTGCTGAGGTGGTGGCGATCGGAGCGGCGCCGGACGGCCTGAACATCAACGACGGTTGCGGGTCGACGCATCCGGCCGGGCTGATGGCGGCGGTGCGGGCGCACCGGGCGGACGTGGGGCTGGCGCACGACGGCGACGCTGACCGCTGTCTGGCCGTGGACGCCGACGGTCGGCTGGTCGATGGCGATGCGATTCTGGCGATTCTGGCGCTGGGGATGCGCGAGGTCGGCGCGCTGCGCCGCGACACCGTGGTCACCACCGTGATGACCAACCTCGGGTTCAAGCTGGCGATGCGCCGGGAGGGCGTTGGCGTGGTCGAGACGCCGGTGGGCGACCGCTACGTGCTCGAGGCCATGCGGGCCCAGGGCCTGTCGCTGGGCGGCGAACAGTCCGGCCACTTGATCTTGCTCGATCACGCGTCGACCGGCGACGGCACGCTGACCGGCCTGCACCTAATGGCGCGGATGGCGGCCACCGGCCGGAGCCTGGCCGACCTGGCCGCGGTCATGGACCGGCTGCCGCAGGTGCTGCTCAACATCCCGGTGCAGGACAAGGCGCGGGTGGGCGGCTCCGACCGGGTGGCGGCCGCGGTTGCGGCGGGCGAGGCGGAGCTTGCGGCCGCCGGTCGGGTGCTGGTCCGGCCGTCGGGCACCGAGCCGCTGGTTCGTGTCATGGTCGAGGCCCCGAGTGGGGGGCAGGCGCAGTCGGTGGCCGAACGGATCGCCGTCGAGGTTCGGTCGGCGTAGGCGGCTGGGCTATCGCGCCGCGGCTGATGGATGCCGCCGTCAAGGCAATGGGCGAAGCGGCTACACCGCGGCCACCCTCTGGGTGATAGCCGGCAACCGGCGAGCGCGGCGGTTCTACGACGCCGCCGGCTGGAGTGTTGACGGCGCCACGAAGGAAGCGGTGATCGCGGATGTGCCGGTCAGGGAGGTCCGCCACTGCCGAAGTTCATGGGCAATGCCCGGGTCGCGACGTTCCGCAGCTGCTCACCTGACATCCGAATGGATCACCCAGCCACGGGGCGGCGTCGCCAGAGCACTCAGCTCGCTGTCTGTCTACAGCCGGCTGACCTCCGCGCCGCCCGGTGGACGAAAGTTGTGCTGCAGAACGAGCCGCCGGCGGCGCGTAATCGTCGCACAGGTCCGCGGTCGTGGGCGGCCGGGCGGTCGGACGGCCACCACGAGTGCGCGCTCAGGGTGACGGCGCTGTAACAGCCGCGTCCGGAGCTCGTGGTCGTTCGCCTCAGCAGTCGACGCGCAGTGGATCGCTGGCTGGCCGGAGCGCACGACACCGCCCGCCTCGTGGCGTGGCTGTGCAGTGACGAAGCCGAGTGGGTCACCGGCCAAACCATCGCCCCCGACGGCGGCTGGTCCACCCGCGGATCGAGCTGACTACCCAACAGCTGAACTTGGACGCGCGTCCGACGGTCGGCCGGTCGCGGCAACACCGTGCGATTCATGTCAAGCCCGGCGCGTTCGGACTACGTTGCGCCGATGGCGCTCGTCCGGTACGCCGGGGCCTCCACCTGGCACCAACCTCCGCTGGCCCCGGGCATTTGGCCGGCCGAGGCGCTGCGCTACCCGCTGCGCGCGCTGTCCCCGTGGCCCGCCGCCCCCGCGCTACTCGCCGCGGCGCTCGTCGCGCTGACCGGTTGCGCGTCCAACCAGGCGTCGTCCGCACCGCGCCCCTCGGCCGCTCCCTCGCCGCCCGTCGTCAAGGACGGCCACCTGACGCTGAGCCCGCTGTCACTGCGGTGCGGCATCCTGGGGGTCACCGGGACGCACAGCGAGGCCCCGCCCGAGGGAGAGTTCTGCGCGCTGCGGCTGCGGGTCGCCAACCCCGATCCGGCGTTCCACACCTTCGTCGCT
>JADGOU010000173.1 GCA_017882835.1 Frankiaceae bacterium
CGCCTCGGTGGCGCGCACGTCCGCCACCACCGAGCCGGGGTCCAGGCCCGCGGCCCGCACCGCCACCGCGTCGTTCGCCGCCCAGACCGCGACCATGTCGGTCGTCACCTCAGGGTGGAACTGCAGACCCCACGCCGCCGACCCGACCCGGAACGCCTGCTGACGACACGCATGGCTGCCGGCCAGCTGCTCTGCGCCTGGGGGCAGCCGGACCACCTCGTCCCAGTGCCACTGGACCGCCTCCACCGGCTCCGCGGCCTCCACCAGGCCACCCAGCAGTGCGTCGGCGCCGGCCGCGGCGTGCAGCGCCACCGAACGCCGCCCGAGCTCCGGGCCGGCCACCGCCCTGCGTACCTCCCCACCGCACGCCCGGGCGAGCAGCTGGGCGCCCAGACAGACGCCGAGCACCGGCGTACCCGCGGCAACGGTGGCCGCGATCGTGGCCAGCTCGGCCGGCAGCCACGGCGAGGCTTCGTCGTCGTACGCCGACATCGGGCCGCCCATCACCACCAGCGCGGCGTGGCCGGTGGCCGCCGGAGACACCACCGCCGGCAGCCGATCCCCGGCGTGCACCGCGCAGCGCTCGACCGCCACCCCGGCCGCGGGCAGCCACCGGGCGAGCAGTCCGGCGCCCTCGTAGGACATGTGCTCGACCAGGAGCGCAGTCGGCATCGCGGTGGCAACCGCCGCGGGAGCCGCGGTACTCACAGCACGGGCAGGTAACGGTCGAGCTCGTAGGCGGTGACCTGGTGGCGGTACTCCAGCCACTCGGCCCGCTTGTTGCGCAGAAAGAAGTCGAAGACGTGCTCACCGAGCGTCTCGGCCACCAGCTCGGAACGCTCCATCGCGGTGATGGCGTCCGCCAGGCTCAGTGGCAGGGGGGCGAAGCCCATCGCCCGGCGCTCGGCGTCGGTCAGCGACCAGACGTCGTCCTCCGCCTCCGCCGGCAGCTCGTAGCCTTCGTCGATCCCTTTCAAGCCGGCAGCGAGCAGCAGCGCGAACGCGAGGTAGGGGTTGCAGGCCGAGTCCGGCGAGCGCACCTCGATCCGGGTCGCGTTGCCCTTGCGCGGTTTGTACATCGGCACCCGCACCATGGCGCTGCGGTTGTTGTGCCCCCAGCAGACGTACGCCGGGGCCTCGCCCCCGCCGATCAGCCGCTTGTAGGAGTTCACCCACTGGTTGGTGACGGCCGTGATCTCCGGCGCGTGGTGCAGCAGCCCGGCGACGAACGCCCGGCCGGTCTTGGACAGCAGGTACTGATCGGCCGGGTCGAAGAAAGCGTTCTGGTCGCCTTCGAACAACGACAGGTGGGTGTGCATCGCCGAGCCGGGCTGGGTCGGGAACGGCTTGGGCATGAACGAGGCGTACACGCCTTCGGACAGCGCCACCTCCTTGATGACCAGCCGGAAGGTCATCAGGTTGTCCGCAGTAGTGAGCGCATCCGCGTAGCGCAGGTCGATCTCCTGCTGACCGGGCGCGACCTCGTGGTGGCTGAACTCCACCGAGATGCCCATCGCCTCTAGCATCGAGATCGCCCGCCGGCGGAAGTCCGGCGCGACGTCGTGCGGGGTGTGGTCGAAGTACCCACCGGCGTCGATCGGCTCGGGCCGGGCGCCGGGCACGTGCCGCTCGCGCAGCAGGAAGAACTCCACCTCCGGATGGGTGTAGAAGGTGAAGCCCGCATCCGCAGCCTTGGCCAGCGCGCGGCGCAGCACGTGCCGCGGATCGGCATACGACGGGCTGCCGTCGGGCATCGTGATGTCGCAGAACATCCGCGCCGTACCGGGCGAGTCCCCGCGCCAGGGGAGCAGCTGGAACGTCGACGGGTCGGGTTTGGCCAGCATGTCGGACTCGGTGACCCGGGCAAAGCCCTCCACGGCGGAGCCGTCGAAGCCGATGCCCTCGGCGAAGGCGCCCTCCAGCTCGGCGGGCGCGATCGCCACGGACTTCAAGAATCCGAGCACGTCGGTGAACCACAACCGGATGAAGCGCACGTCGCGCTCCTCGATGGTGCGGAGCACGAACTCCTGCTGCTTGTCCATGGTGGCATCTTCGCAGGTCGGCCCTTCCGACCCGGCTGCTAGGGCGCGCCCCGCCGGGGGCGTCGGACCGCCCGTGGCACAATGGCGACGTTTCCCCGGCGCGGCCTGACCGCGCGGCCGCCTCCCGAAAGCAGACGTCTGTGGCAGACGCACGCCGCGGCAGCCCGCACACCGTCATCATCGGCGCCGGCCCGGCCGGTCTCACCGCCGCCTACGAGCTGGGTAAGCACGGCCTCCCGGTCACGGTGATCGAGGGCGACGCCATGGTCGGCGGCATCAGCCGCACCGCCGAACGCGAGGGCTGGCGGTTCGACATCGGCGGCCACCGATTCTTCACCAAGGTGCCGGAGGTCGAGGCGCTCTGGCACGAGATCCTGCCGGACGAGGACTTTCTCATGCGGCCGCGCATGAGCCGCATCTTCTACGACGGCAAGTTCTACGACTACCCGCTCAAGGCCCGCAACGCGCTGGGCAACCTCGGAATCATCGAGGCGATCCGCTGCGTGCTGTCCTATGTCTGGGCGCGCATCCGGCCGCCGAAGAACGAGGACGACTACGAGTCCTGGCTGGTGGCCCGGTTCGGCTGGCGGCTCTACCGCAAGTTCTTCAAGACCTACACCGAGAAGGTCTGGGGCGTCCCGGTCAGCGACATGCCCTCGGACTGGGCCGCCCAGCGAGTGAAGACGTTGTCGCTGAGCAACGCCATCGTCAACGCCCTGCTGCCCCGGCGGAACCAGAAGGACATCACCTCGCTGATCGAGGAGTTCCAATACCCCAAGTTCGGCCCCGGCCTGATGTGGGAGACCGCGCGGGACAAGGTGCTCGCCGCCGGCGGCACCATCGTGATGGAGGAGAAGGTCACCAAGGTCCACCACGCCGACGGCCGCGCCACCGGAGTCACCACCGTCGTCACCGGCGGGTACGGCGCCGGAGCCGGCGCCCCGGAGTCCTCGCGGCACGACATCGGCGCGGAGAAGTTCTACCCGGCGGATGAGATCATCTCCTCGATGGCGTTCTCCAGCCTGCTGCTGGCGATGGACCCGCCGGTTCCGCCCGGGGTGGAGAAGGCCGCCGGGGCGCTGAAGTACCGCGACTTCATCACCGTGGCGCTGGTCGTCCCGGAGTCCGCCGGCTTCCCGGACAACTGGATCTACATTCACGACCCCTCGGTCAAGGTCGGCCGGATCCAGAACTTCGGCTCCTGGTCGCCGTACCTGATCAAAGAAGGCCGCACCTGCCTGGGCCTGGAGCTGTTCGTCAACGTCGGCGACGAGTACTGGACGATGCCGGACGACGAGCTGATCGAGCTGGGCAAGCGCGAGCTGGAGCACCTGGGGTTGGTCCAGGCCGCCGGCGTCGAGCGCGGCTTCGTGGTCCGGATGCCCAAGGCCTACCCGTACTACGACAAGCACTACAAGGCCAACGTCGACGTACTCCGCGGCTGGCTCCTGGCGAACGCGCCGAACGTGCACCCGGTCGGGCGCAACGGCATGTTCAAGTACAACAACCAGGACCACTCGATGCTGACCGCCATCCTGACCGCGCAGAACATCGCGACCGGCTCCACGCACGACGTGTGGGAGGTCAACGTCGAGGAGGACTACCACGAGCAGAAGGCGGTCCCGGCCAGCGGTCGCACCGCCTCGGCCCCCGCGGCCTGACCGGCCGTGGCCCAGCTGCGGGTCGCCCTCGCCCAGGTCGACCTCACCGTCGGGGACCTGCCGGGCAACGCCGACATCGTGGTGAGCTGGACCCGGCACGCCGCCGAGCGCCGGGCGCACCTGGTGGCCTTCCCGGAGATGGCGCTGACTGGGTACCCGGCCGAGGACCTGGTGCTGCGCCGGTCGTTCGTCGAGGCGTCGCGGCGGGAGCTGGATGCGCTGGCCGGCCGGCTGGCGGCGGCCGGGCTCGGGGACATCGCCGTGGTCGTCGGCTACCTCGACCGTTGTCCGCACGCCGCCCCGCAGCTCGGCCGCCCGGCCGGGGAGCCGCAGAACGCGGTCGCGCTGGTGCACGGCGGCCGGGTGGTCGCCCGCTACGCCAAGCACCACCTGCCCAACTACGGCGTGTTCGACGAGTTCCGCTACTTCGTCCGCGGCGAGCGGCTGCCGGTGGTCCGGCTGCACGGGGTCGACGTCGCGATGACCATCTGCGAGGACCTCTGGCAGGACGGTGGCCCGGTGGCGGTGGCCCGCCAGGCCGGGGTCGGTCTGGTCGTCACCGTCAACGGCTCGCCGTACGAGCGCAACAAGGACGACGTGCGCTACGAGTTGGTCGCCCGGCGCGCCCGCGAGGCCGGTACGACGCTGGCGTACGTCAACTTGGTCGGTGGCCAGGACGAGCTCGTCTTCGACGGCGACTCGCTGGTGGTCGACGCGACCGGTCGGCTGCTGGCGCGGGCGCCGCAGTTCGAGGAGGGTCTGCTGCTCGCCGACCTCGACCTGCCGTTGGCGCGCGACGACCGGGTCGGCACCCTGCCCGCCGGCGCCGGCGGCGTGATGACGGTCGAGCGGGCGACGGTCAGCGGGGCGCCGCTGGCGCCGTACCCGCCACAGCCGGCCGGGGTCGCACCGCGGCTGTCCGACGAGGCGGAGGTGTACGCCGCGCTGGTCACCGGCACCCGCGACTACGTGCGCAAGAACCGGTTCGGATCGGTCGTGCTCGGCCTGTCCGGCGGGATCGACTCGGCCCTGGTCGCCACCATCGCCGGTGATGCGCTCGGGCCAGCGGCGGTGCACGTCATCGGGCTGCCGAGCCGCTATAGCAGCGAGGGGTCCGTGGCCGACGCCGAGGAGCTGGCCCGCCGCCAAGGGCTGCACTGGTCGCTGCTGCCGATCGGGGCGGTGGTCGAGGCCTACCTCGCCGCGCTGGCCGACACCGGCGGTCTGCACGGGGTGGCCGAGGAGAACCTGCAGGCCCGGGTCCGCGGCACCGCGCTGATGGCGTTGTCCAACGAGCACGGGCACCTGGTGCTGACCACCGGCAACAAGAGCGAGCTGGCTACCGGCTTCTCCACCCTGTACGGCGACTCGGCCGGCGGATTCGCCCCGATCAAGGACGTGCCCAAGACGCTGGTGTGGGCCCTGGCCCGTTGGCGCAACGCCGACGCCGCTGCTCGGGGCGCGACGCCGCCGATCCCGGAGAACAGCATCACCAAGCCGCCGAGCGCGGAGCTCGCGCCCGGGCAGCTGGACACCGACCGGCTGCCGGACTACGCGGTACTGGACCGTCTGCTCGACGACTACGTGGAGCGGGACTTGGGCCGGGACGCGCTGGTGGCCGCCGGACACGACCCCGCGCTGGTGGAGCGGGTGATCCGGCTGGTGGACGCGGCCGAGCACAAGCGGCGGCAGTCCCCGCCGGGGCCGAAGATCTCGCTGCGGGCGTTTGGCCGCGACCGCCGGCTGCCGATCACGAGTCGGTGGCGGGAACAGGCCGCGCCGCACGTCGGTGCGCCGGAGGTGATCCGGCCGGAGCAGGCCTCCGGCGTCGAGGTGGCGCCGGACGTCGACGCGGACGCCGATGCCAACGTCGACGCGGACGCGGATGCCCCCAGGATGCGCGCGCACTGATCACACCGCCGCGCGTGTCACCATAGGCCGGTCCGGGGACGCCGCTGTGGCGCCTCGAGTCAGGAGCCAGTTATGTCCGACCCGGCCGCCGACCCCGCTCGCGACCCCGCCGCCGAAGGCGTCTCGCCGTACGGCTCACCGCGCATCGACACCGCGCCGGCCCGCCGTACCCGCATCCACCACCTGCAGGCGATGAAGGACCGCGGCGAGCGCTGGCCGATGCTCACCGCCTACGACCAGTACGCCGCCGCGGTCTTCGACGAGGTCGGCATCCCGGTTCTGCTGGTCGGGGACTCCGCCGCGAACAACGTCTTCGGCTACGACACCACGCTGCCCGTGACCGTGGAAGAGCTGCTGCCGCTGGTTCGCGCGGTCAGCCGGAGCGCCCGGCGCGCGCTGGTGGTCGCCGACCTGCCGTTCGGCTCATATCAGGTGTCCCCGGCGCAGGCGCTGGAGACTGCGGTGCGGTTCATGAAGGAGGGCGGCGCGCACGCGGTGAAGCTGGAGGGTGGCGAGCCGGCGGCGCCGCAGGTGCGCGCGATCGTCGACGCCGGCGTGCCGGTGATGGCGCACATCGGGTTCACGCCGCAGAGCGAGCACGGCCTGGGCGGTTACCGGGTGCAGGGCCGGGGCGAGGCGGCCGATCGGCTTCTGGCCGCCGGCAAGGCGCTGCAGGAGGCGGGCGCGTTCGCCGTAGTGCTGGAGATGGTGCCGGCCGAGGTTGCCGCCGCCGTGACGGCCGCGCTGACCATCCCAACGGTCGGCATCGGCGCGGGCCCGGACTGCGACGCCCAGGTGCTGGTGTGGCAGGACATGGCCGGGCTCAACCAGGGACCGAAGCCGAAGTTCGTCAAGCGCTACGCCGACCTGCGCGCGGTGCTGACCGGCGCCGCCACGGCGTACGCCGATGAGGTGCGCGCCGGCAGCTACCCGGGGGCCGAGCACAGCTACCA
>JADGOU010000174.1 GCA_017882835.1 Frankiaceae bacterium
AGCCCAGCGCCCGGACCGCCAGCGGCGCGCTCCAGCGGGCGCTGTCCCGCTCCAGGTCGGCGCGGTCGAACAGCCCGTGGCCCACGCGCAGTAGACCGGTGCCGAACTCACCGCCGTACCAGCCGTCTCGACCGGCGGCGGCGATCGCGGTCAGCGAGCGGGCCAGCCGGGGCCGCCGTCGCAGCTCACCCGCGACCGGCAGTTGGTCGCCGATCAGCTCGGCAGCGCCTGCGACGTCGGCGACCGCCGGCAGGGCCGCGGCCAGCAGCGGCGAGACCGGAAAGCCCTCCGAGGCGTAGCCGATGGCCGGCGCCAGCACCTCGGCCAGCGGGCGGCGGCCGATCCGGGCGTGCAGCGCCAGCCAGCCGTCGACGCAGCCCGGCATCGTCACCGTGCGGATGTCTCCGCGGTACGGCATCCGGCGATGGCCCGCCGCCCGCAGCGCTGCGGCGTCCGCGCCAGAGCCGGCCGCACCCACCGCCACCAGCGCGGCTGGTTCCCCGGCGCCCCGCCCGGGATGGAGCACAGCGACCAGGTCCCCGCCCATCCCGCACATCTGCTGGGTTGTCACGGCGAGTACCGCGGAAGCCGCCACCGCGGCGTCCACGGCGCTGCCGCCCGACCGCAGCAGGCTCAGCCCGGCCGCGCTGGCCAAGTGGTCGACCGAGCAGACCAGACCACGCGGGGCGTAGTGGGTGCGGTCGGGCATGATCATGGCCGCACCGGTCCCGCGACCGTCACCAGCCGCGCTCCCGCCACGCCGGCAACGACGGCCGCTCGGTCCCGAGCGTGGTGTCCGCGCCGTGGCCGGGATAGACCCAGGTGGCGTCCGGCAGCGGGCCGAAGACCTTGCGCTCCAGGTCGTCCAACAGCCGGGTGAACCGCTCGGCGTCGCCCCAGGTGTTGCCCGGCCCACCCGGGAACAGTGAGTCGCCGGTGAACAGGTGCGGGGAGTCGGCGAGCGTACCGTCGGCGTCGTAGAGCAGCGCGATCCCGCCCGGCGTGTGGCCGTCGAGGTGGATCACCGACAACCGCGACCGGCCGACGGTCACCACGTCGCCGTCGGCGACCAGCTCGGTAGCCGGCACCGGGAAGGCCTCGGCGTCGGCCGCATGGGCTGCCACCGGCGCCCCGGTGGCGGCGACCACCGCTGCCAACGCCTGCCAATGGTCGGGGTGCTGGTGCGTCTGGACCACCCGGACCAGCCGGTCGTCACCAATCTCAGCCAGCAGCCGCTCTGGCTCGGCGGCCGCGTCGACGAGCAGCGTCTCGCCGGTTGCGGCATCCCGCAGCAGATAGCAGTTGTTGTTGTACGGGCCGACCGCCACCTTGGTGACCCGCAGCCCGGGCAGCTCGCGGACATCGGGCGTGCCGCCCACCTCAACCTGTCCGGTGTATTCAGCCGTTTCGTCGCTGGCTGCGCTCATCGCCACTCCCGAGGCCGCTGATGGAAAGGAACTGTCGCACCGCCCGGTTATCCTGACGGCGTCGCCGGACCTTCCCCGCTGGCGCGCTTCCACGCCCGCCCGACCCTCCGCCGACCGTTCCCGGAGTCCTACCTGCCGTGGCCGATCTCAGTAGCGCCAGCCACCACGCCGAGGGCCGCCTCGTCGTGCGGGGCGCCCGCGAGCACAACCTGCGCGACGTCAGCCTGGACCTGCCCCGCGACGCGCTGATCGTCTTCACCGGGCTGTCCGGATCGGGCAAGTCCAGCCTGGCGTTCGACACCATCTTCGCCGAGGGCCAGCGCCGGTACGTCGAGTCGCTGTCGTCGTACGCCCGGCAGTTCCTCGGCCAGATGGACAAGCCCGACGTCGACTTCATCGAGGGCCTGTCGCCGGCGGTCTCCATCGACCAGAAGTCCACCTCGCGCAACCCGCGGTCCACGGTGGGGACGATCACCGAGGTCTATGACTACCTCCGGCTGCTCTACGCCCGGGCCGGCCGACCGCACTGCCCCCGCTGCGGCCGCCCGATCGCCCGGCAGACCCCGCAGCAGATCGTCGACCGGATCCTTGAGCTGCCCGAGGGCACTCGCTTCCAGGTGCTCGCCCCGGTTGTCCGCGGGCGCAAGGGCGAGTACGTCGAGCTGTTCGCGGACCTGCAGACCAAGGGGTTCAGCCGGGCCCGGGTAGACGGCGCGGTGGTGCCGCTGGCCGAGCCGCCGACGCTGAAGAAGTACGAGCAGCACACCGTCGAGGTGGTCATCGACCGCCTCGTCGTCCGCCCGTCGGCGCAGCGCCGGCTGACCGACTCGGTGGAGACCGCGCTGGGCCTCGCCGGCGGTCTGCTGGTGCTCGACCTGGTCGACCTTCCCGCCGACGACCCGCAGCGCGAGCGGACGTTCTCCGAGCACCTGGCCTGCCTCTACGACGACCTGTCCTTTGAGGACCTCGAGCCGCGGTCGTTCTCGTTCAACTCGCCGTACGGCGCCTGCCCGGAGTGCACCGGGCTGGGCACCCGGCGCGAGGTCGACCCGGAGCTCGTGATCCCGGACCCGGAGCGCTCGCTGGCCGACGGCGCGGTCGCGCCCTGGTCCAGCGGCCACAACATCGAGTACTTCGGCCGGCTGTTGACCGCGCTGGCCGAGGGCGTGGGCTTCGACGTCAACGCGCCCTGGGAGCGGCTGCCGGCCAAGGCGCAGAAGGCGGTGCTCTACGGCCACGCCACCCAGGTGCACGTTCGGTACCGCAACCGCTACGGTCGGGACCGCAGCTACTACACCGCCTACGAGGGCGTGGTGCCGTTCCTGGAGCGTCGGCACCGTGAGGCCGAGAGCGACGCCACCCGGGAGCGCTACGAGGGCTTCATGCGCGAGGTGGCCTGCCCGGTCTGCCAGGGCAGCCGGCTCAAGCCGGAGTCGCTGGCGGTGACCTTGGGCGATCGGTCGATCGCCGACGTGGCGGGGATGTCGATCGCCCAGTGCGCCGACTTCCTGCGCACGATCGAGCTGGACGCCCGCCAGCGTCAGATCGCCGAGCGAGTGCTCAAGGAGGTGAACGCCAGGCTCGGCTTCCTGCTCGACGTCGGCCTGGACTACCTGTCCCTGGACCGGGCGGCGGCCACCCTGGCCGGCGGGGAGGCCCAGCGGATCCGGCTGGCCACGCAGATCGGGTCCGGGCTGGTCGGCGTGCTATACGTGCTGGACGAACCCAGCATCGGGCTGCACCAACGGGACAACCGGCGGTTGGTGGAGACCCTGGTCCGACTGCGCGACCTGGGCAACACATTGATCGTGGTCGAGCACGACCGCGACACCATCGCGGCCGCCGACTGGGTGGTCGACATCGGTCCGGGCGCCGGCGAGCACGGCGGCGAGATCGTCGTCTCTGGCACCGTGGCCGACCTGCTCGAGTGTGAGCGCTCGATGACTGGCGCCTACCTGTCCGGGCGGCGCTCGATCCCGATTCCGGACATCCGCCGCCAGCCGGGGGAGCGACGGCTCACCGTCCACGACGCCCGCGAGCACAACCTGCGGGGAGTCACCGTGGGCTTCCCGCTGGGGTGCTTCGTCGCGGTCACCGGCGTGTCGGGTTCCGGCAAGTCGACGCTGGTCAACGACATCCTGCACGCCGTACTGGCCGACAAGCTCAACGGTGCCCGGTTGGTGCCCGGCCGGCACCGCCGGGTCAGCGGACTGGAGTACGTCGACAAGGTCGTCGGCGTGGACCAGAGCGCCATCGGTCGCACGCCGCGCAGCAATCCGGCCACTTATACCGGGGTCTTCGACCACATCCGGCGGCTTTTCGCCGAGACCACCGAGGCCAAGGTCCGCGGCTACCTGCCCGGCCGGTTCTCGTTCAACGTCAAGGGCGGCCGCTGCGAGGCCTGCACCGGCGACGGCACGATCAAGATCGAGATGAACTTCCTGCCGGACGTCTACGTGCCGTGCGAGGTGTGCCACGGCGCCCGGTACAACCGGGAGACCCTCGAGGTGCACTTCAAGGGCCGAACGATCTCGGACGTGCTGGACATGCCGATCGAGGAGGCGTGCGAGTTCTTCGCCGCCGTACCGGCGATCGGCCGGCACCTGAGCACTCTCAACGACGTCGGTCTGGGCTATGTCCGGCTCGGCCAGCCGGCGCCGACACTGTCCGGGGGAGAGGCGCAGCGGGTCAAGCTCGCCGCCGAGCTGCAGAAGCGCTCCACCGGCCGGACTGTCTACATCCTCGACGAGCCGACCACCGGCCTGCACTTCGAGGACATCCGCAAACTGCTCGGCGTCCTGGGCCGGCTGGTCGACGCCGGCAACACCGTGGTCGTCATCGAGCACAACCTGGACGTGGTGAAGACCGCCGACTGGATCGTCGACATGGGTCCCGAGGGTGGGGACGGGGGGGGCCTGGTGGTGGCCGAGGGACCGCCCGAGCTGGTGGCTACGGTGGCCGAGAGCCACACCGCCACGTTCCTGCGTCCGGTCCTCGGGGACCGGGTCCGGGTTGCCCCGGCCGCTCGCGGCGCGACCCGGAGTCGAGCCAAGGCGGGTCGCTGACGGCCGGCCCGGTTGCCGCCAAGGTCGCCGGCGGGTCGGCCAGTGCCGAGGACCCGCCGGCGGTGCGCTGGTGGCAACGGCCCGGCTGGGCGTTGCTGCCGTTGCGGCTCTTCCTCGGCGGCACCTACCTGTACGCCGGCCTGACCAAGCTGCTCGACCCCGCTTTTCTCGACCCAGCGGCGCCGACCTCGATCGCCCAGCAGCTGGCGGCCGTTCGTACGACCAGTCCGGTGGCCGCCCTCGTCGGGCTCGCGCAGCACCAGCCGCAGCTCGTCGGCGGCACGATCGCGGTCGCCGAGATCGCGGTCGGGCTGGGCACGCTGGTCGGGCTGTGGACCCGGCTGGCCGCGGTGGGGGGTGCGCTGCTCGCGTTGAGCTTCTTCCTCACGGTCAGCTGGCGCACTCGGCCGTACTACTACGGCTCCGACGTCGTCTTCCTGGCCGCCTGGCTGTCACTGGTGATCGCCGGCGCCGGCGCCGGCGGCGTGCTGTCGCTGGACACCGTGCTCGGCCGCCGGGCAAGGGAGCCGGATGCCCGCCGTCGCGGGGTGTTGAGCGGCGTTGGGGCCACCGCCGCCTTGGCCGCAGTCGGCGGGTCGGTGGCGACGGCCGCAGCCCTGGTCGGCCGGGATCGCCGGCGGCGCCAGCAGCGGTCGGGCTCCGCGCCCGGCGGACCGGAGCTGGTGGTCGATCCGGCGACCGTGCCGGTCGGCGGCGCGGTGGCCATCCTCGACCCGGGCACCCGCCTCCCGGCGTACGTCGTGCAACCCAGCCTCCGGCGCTTTGCGGCGTTTAGCGCGGTCTGCTCGCACGCCGGATGCACCGTCGACTTCGGTGGCGACGGGACTTTTCGCTGCCCGTGCCACGGCGGCGTCTTCGACGCGGCCACCGGCGCTGTGGTCAGCGGCCCTCCGCCGGCCCCCCTCGGCGTCCTCCCGGTCGCAGTCCGAGGCGGCCAGCTGCACGTCGGTGTCGGGCCGCCGGCGCCGAGCCCGGCCGCCGACGTCGGCACTCACGGCGACGACTGACGCCAGGCTCGGTCGAGCGTGCCCCAGACCCAAGACTCCTCGGCGAAGCCGAGATGCGCGTAGAGCGCCCGGGCGTGGGTGTTCGTCGCATACGCGCCCAACCCGACGACCTCGGCACCCTGCTGGAGTAGTCGGCGAACGAACCAGGCCGTGACGGTCGCACCCAAGCCCTCGCGCCGATGGGTCGAGTGGACCGCAAGCGAGCTCAGCAACCCGGCGCTGGGCCCGACCCACAACGCGGCCGCGACCGCCACCAGCCCGGGCGGGGCCGACGCGCGCACACCGCACCAGCGCGCGATCCGCGGATCGCCAGGCTTCGCCTCAGCATCCGGAAAGGCAACTTGCAGCAGCGCGGTGATCTCCGACTCGTCCGATCGTTCGAGCCAATGCACCTCGGCCTCGCGGGGTCGCAGCGAAAGCGGCGCGTCCACGGTGTGCCAGGTCCAGCCGGTCTGAGGACGGAACCCGGCGAGCCGCTCGGCCAGGTCGGTGGGCAGATTCACCCCGTCCGCGCCCTCGGCATTGAGCAGCCGACGCAGCGCAGCCGGCTCGCCCCACCCGCTCCAGCCCAGCTCGCCCCACGGGCTGCCGCGCCACAGTAGTGCCCCGGCAGCCTCCCGCCGGTCGACCTCGAGCCCCGCCAGCAGGCAGAAACTGCGGTAGCTGAGCACGGATCCCGACGTTAGCGTGACCGCCCGGTGCCGCACGATCCCGCTCGGTCAGCTTCAGCCAAGCTAGTGCAGCCGGGTGCGGCCAGACTCTCAGACACGTCGGCCGCGTCGTCCACAGTCGGCTCGGTCCACGGCCGCCCCCCGTCACGCCATCCGCCCGTTCGGCGCCCGAGCCCCGACCGAGGCCGGTGGCGTCACGGTCACCACCCCATCGTCGTCCCGGCGCAGCCGCCAGCCACCGTCGTGCACCAGCGGGTGGTGAACGCGGCACAACAGCACCAGGTTGTCCAGGTCGGTGGGGCCGCCGTCGAGCCAGGAGGTGATGTGGTGGCCGTCGCAGTGCGCCGGTGCCC
>JADGOU010000175.1 GCA_017882835.1 Frankiaceae bacterium
GAGTACGAAGGCCAAGCGCACCAGCGCGACGTCAACGCCGAGGTAGTTGGCCAGCCCGGCGCTGGCGCCGGTCAGAACGCGACCGGAGAGCGGACGCCGGAGCTGGCGTCGAGGGCCGGTCGGAGGTGGCATGAACGGCGGCGGGGACGGGGTGAACGGCGGAGTGGACGGGGAGTCTGGGTCGTTGGGTTCCATGCCCACCAGCATCCCCGTTCGACGCCGTCCAGACGGATGCCTCCCATGATCATTGTGCGCGGATGCCGCATGGAGCCGCTCGAAACGAGGTGTTTCGGCACAACGATCAGCCAGAGCTAGAGGGCCGCGCAGGCGGCCGCGCAGGCCGGCCTGGCGCAGAGCCACCGGCCCGTCTCTACAGGTAAGGACCCGAGCCCGGTCGAGCGAACCCCGGCGCCGGAGATGGCGACCCATCGCCCGGGGCGCCGGAACCGGGCTGCACCAGTCCGCCCGGCAGTGCCCGCCGACGCATCTCCTCCAGCTGCGCGCGGGCCGCCATCTGCTGCGCCACCAGCGCGGTCTGGATCCCGTGGAACAGCCCCTCCAGCCAGCCGACCAGCTGGGCCTGGGCGATGCGCAGCTCGGCGTCGGAGGGCACGGCGTCGTCGGTGAACGGCAACGACAACCGGTGCAGCTCGGCACAAAGCTCCGGCGCCAGCCCGGTACACAGCTCGCGGATCGAGCTTTCGTGGATCTCCCGTAACCGAACTCGGCTGGCGTCGTCCAGCGGCGCTGCCCGCACCTCGTCGAGCAACTGCTTGACCATCGTGCCGATCCGCAGCACCTTGGCCGGCTGCTCCACCAGGTCGGTGGGGGCCATCCCGGCTTCCGCGTCCGCGCGGGCGGTATCCTCCGGCTGGTCGCCGGGACCTTCACCGCCTCCAGCCCCACCGCCTCCAGCCCCCGACGACCCGCCGCCGCCAGCCGGCACTGTTCCGATCGGCCTGCCGTCCGGTCCCACGACGACGATGGCCCGGTGCGGGCCGGAACGGGGCGAGTGCGGCTCAGTCATGACCCCATTGTCCCCGACGACCGACGACGCCTGTCTATCGCCCGCGTGGTCGATGCCAGGCGTCAGCGGACGGCCAGCAACACCTTGCCGATGTGGCCGCCGTCCTCCACCAGCCGGTGCGCAGCCGCCGCCTCCGACAGCCGCAGCACCCGGTCGACCACCGGTCGCACGCTGCCGTCCGCCACGCCGGGCCAGACGTTGGCGACCACCTCGGCCACGATCCGTGCCTTCTCCGCGGCCGGCCGAGCCCGCAGTGACGTGGCGGTCACCGACGCCCGCTTGGTCAGCAGCGCGCCGAGGTCCAGCTCCCCCTTGCGACCGCCCTGCAGGCCGATGACCACCAGCCGACCGCCCGCGGCCAGCGCCGCCACGTTGCGCGGCAGGTACTTGGCGCCCATGTTGTCCAGGATCACGTCGACGCCACGACCGTCGGTGGCGGCCCGCGCCCGCTCCACGAAGTCCTCGTCCCGGTAGTTGATTGCCACCTCGGCGCCGAGCTCTCGGCAGCGGGCCAGCTTCTCCGCCGTACCGGCCGTGCAGAACACTCGCGCTCCGGCCCGGACGGCGAGCTGAATCGCCATCGTCCCGATGCCGCTCGAGCCACCGTGCACGAGCAGTGACTCGCCGGCTCGCAGCCCGGCCGTCATGAACACGTTGGACCACACGGTGCAGGCCACCTCGGGCAGGCCGCCGGCGGTCACCAGGTCCACCCCCGCCGGCACCGGCATGAGCTGCCCTACCGGCACCGCGACGCGTTCGGCGTACCCGCCGCCGGCGAGCAGTGCGCACACCTCGTCACCGACAGCCCAGCCTGACACGCCGGCTCCGAGCTCCGCCACCACCCCGGAGCACTCCAGCCCCGGGTACGGCGGGGCGTCCGGCGGCGGCGGGTAGTGACCCTGCCGCTGCATGATATCGGCGCGGTTCACCGCGGTGGCAGCCACCTCGACCACCACCTCGCCCGGGCCGGGGTGCGGGTCGTCGACCTCAGTCCAGACCAGGGCCTCTGGGCCGCCGGGCTCGGGCACGGTGATCGCATACATGCCGGAAAGCCTAGGCCTAGAGTCGCTAGGGCGAACGGCGACCGGACTCGTCGGTTGCCCGCCGTACCGCCTCGCAGATCGCCGTCGCAACGGCAGCTGGGTGCTCCAGCAGCAGCAGGTGGCCGCCGTCGACCTCGCGCAGCACCGCGTTACCCAGCCGGTGGGCCAGCTCGCGCCCGGCCTGCACCGGCACCGAACGGTCGGCACGCCCGGCCAGCACCACGGCGGGCACCATGATCTCTCCAAGCCGCCGCTCGAGTGCCGGCGTTTCCCGCACCATCGCCGCCTGCTCCACCCGCCAGGCGTACCAGTGCGGCCCGCGGCTGGAGCGCTGCAGAATGGCGCGCACGTGTTCCAGCTCGGCCGGTCCCAGCTTGCTGCCGACGTTGCGGGCGGAAACTGCGGCCAGTCGCGGTCCCAATCCCCGCATCACGGTGGCGAACACCGCCCCGCCGGCCCGGGTCGCAATCAGCTGGTCCACCCGGCCGTACGCCGCGCGGGTGCCCACCGAGGCCACCAGCGCCAGGCCGGCCACCCGGTCGGGCGCCCGCAGGGCCGTGGCCAGCGCGACTCCACCGCTCCAGGAGTAGCCCACCACGACCGCTCGCTCGATGCCGGCGGCGTCCAGGTAACGAACCACGGCGTCGGCGTTGTGCCAGAAACCGCCGGCCAAGCTGCCGTCGTAGCCCGGGCGGTCCGGAGCAAGCACGCGAAGCCCATCCAGCAACGGCCGCAGCGCGTCCCAGTCGTCGCCGCCGCCCGGCTGGCCGTGCAGCAACATGACAGGCAGCGGCATCGGCACCGGCATCGGCACCGGCACCGGCATCGGCACCGGCACCGGCACCGGCACCGCGGCGGCCGCGGAAGTCACCGACTGCTCCCTCGGCCGGTGGGCTCGCCGGTGTCCCGACGCAGCTCGAACCACACCACCTTTCCCTCGCCGGTAGGCCGAACCCCCCAGCGGTCGGCGAGGGCATCGACCAGCTGCAGCCCGCGACCGCCCTCGTCGGTGCCCGCGGCCCGCCGCGGCCGAGGCACTCGGGTGTCGTTGTCGGCCACCTCGACCGAGATGGTTCGACTGCCGCGGCGCATCCGCACCCGAACCTGTCCGCCGGCGTGCCGGATCGCGTTGGTGACCAGCTCGCTGACCAGCAGGCTGGCCCGGTCCATCCGCTCCGGCGTGGTCCAGCCCTCGATCAGCTCGGCGGTACGGGCGCGCACTGCCGACACGGTGCCCGGGTCCGGGGGGATGGTGAGCGAGGCGACCTGCTGGTCAGTTTCCCGGGGCGAGACAACCAGCATGGCGATGTCGTCCGCCGCGTCTTGGCGGCCCATGACCCGCAGCGCGGTGTCGCACACGACGTTCGGGTCACCGGCCGGCACCAGTCCGCGGCCGAGCCGGGCGATGCCGGCGTCGATGTCGTCGTCGTGGCTCTCCACCAATCCGTCGGTGTAGAGAACGAGCAGCTCGCCGGGGCGCAGTGGCACCTCCGTGTGCTCGAACGGCACGCCGCCCACGCCGAGCGGCACCCCGCCGCCGAGATGGACGCGGTAGGTCTCCCCGCGCAGCACGATCGGCGGCGGGTGACCCGCGTTGGCGACGCAGCACGACGCCGTGACCGGGTCGTACACGGCGTACACGCAGGTCGCGATCTGCTCGCCCATCCCGCTCAGCAGCTCGTCGAGATGGCGCAGCACGTCGATCGGCGGCAGGTCCATCACGGCGTACGCCCGGACCGCCGCGCGCAGCTGACCCATGACCGCGGCCGCGTGCACGCCGCGGCCCATGACGTCGCCGATCACGATACCGACCCGGCCGGCGGACAGCGGGATGACGTCGTACCAGTCGCCACCGACCTGCGAGTCCGACTGACTCGGCCGGTAGCAGGCCGCCAGCGCCAGGCTCTCCACGTCCGGCAGCCGGCCGGGCAGCAGGCTGCGCTGCAAGGTCAGGGCGATGCCCCGCTCCCGGCGGTAGGCCCGGGCGTTGTCCAGCGCGATGGCGACCCGGCGCGCCAGGTCGCGTAGGTAGGGCAGCACGTCGGTGTCAAACCGGCGCCCCGACGGCCGCAGGTCCAGGTGCAGGACGCCGAGCAACGACCCGCGGGCGCGCAGCGGCAGGGTCAGCGCGGTGTCGGCGACCAGTTCGCCACCGGTCCGCAACGCCTCCCGCACCGCTTCCGGTACGGCGTTCGAGTCCCGTTCCGCGGCCCAGCGGGCGGCGACCCGCGAGTCGACGTGGGCCAGGCCCAGGCAGCGAGTCACGTCCTCCTCGACGGTGGCCACGATGCACCCGTCGGCGACGTGCGGCACCAGTCGCTGGACCAGCGACCGGCCGATGGCTTCGTCGTCGAGCGAGTCGAGCGCGGCGGTGATCTCGGCCAAAAACGTGCTGCGGTCGCGGACGACATCGCGTTGGCGCTGGGCCTCCACCCGTTCGGTGATGTCGTTCAGCAGCACGAGGACCTGCTGCGCGCCCCGCGGACCTGGCGTCGGGGCCGCGATCACCTCCAGCACGCGGCGCGCTCCCGGAGGCCCGGCGCGGGACGTCGTCACCGTCCGTTGGCCGGACGTCGCCACCGTGGCCAGGGCCTCGGTGAGCGCCTCCGGCGAGGTGAACAACGGCGCCAGCGGATGGCCCCGCAGCGTGCGCTCGTCGACGCCGAGTTGCGTCACCGCCCGTCCGTTCCAGCTCTCGATGGTGCCATCGGCGTCGGCGAGCAGGACGCCGACCGGCGCGTGCTCCAGCAGGCTCACCGGGTCCACCGTGGCTGCGGCACCAGTGGGGGGTCGGACCGGCAGCCGCTCGGCCGCCGCCGCAACCGCCGAGCGATGCCGACGCCGGCGCACGGCCAGCTCCGCGGCGGTGACGATCTCGGCGGCGAAGTCCCCGGGATCGTCACCGACGACCACCACGCACCGGGTGTCCTGCCCGACGTGCGGCGCGTACCGCAGCTGCTTGCCGACGTTGGCCACCTCGGCCGCCGAGCCGACCACCAGCACCGCCGTGTCGGCGTCGCGCCGGTGGGACGCCTGGGCGATGCGCACGGCGTGCGGGCCAGCGGCGACCACGACCACCCCCGGCGCGCGGTCGGCCTCCAGCCGGTCCGGCGTCTCGGCCGGGGACCAGTCCGCAACCGGCAGATCGGCCTGCTCGAGCGCCGCGCGGATTCTGTTGGCCAACGTGGTGGGTAGCCCGACGAGAACGGCGGCGGGCACCGCTACTCCCCCAGCAGCGGCAGTCCGAGCAGCGCCCGACCGGCCCACACCCGCAGTACGTCGGTGGTCGGCGCCATCACGTGGGCCGCCCGGGCGTCGCGGAGGTTGCGTTCCAGCGGCGAGCACTCCCGGTAGGCGATGCCCCCGGCCAGGGTCATCGCCTCGTTGGTCACGTCCACGGCGCACGCCGCGACCTCAGCCTTGGCCGAGGCCAGCATCGGCAGCGCGTCCACCGAGTTGGCGTCGGCCTCCCAGCCAGCCTGGTAAACGAGCCGGCGGGTGCGCTCGACGTACGCGTAGAGCTCGCCCAGCCGGTGCTGCAGGATGGAGTTGGCCGCCAGCACCCGGCCGGTGTGGTCGTGTCGCTCGGCGAGCAGGTGATCCCGGGCGAGGGTGAGCGAGGAGGCCGCCACGCCGAGGTAGGTGCCGGCCATGGCGATCAGGAAGTAGGGCGCCACGACCTCGAAGACGTACCAGATCTGGTCACCCTGTTCGCCCAGCAGGCTGTCGGCGGGTAACCGAACGTGATCGAGCTCCAAAGTGCGCGAAGAGTTGCCGCGCATGCCGACGCCGGACCAGTCGCCGACCCAGCGCATGCCGGGGGTGTCGGCCGGCGCCACCACGGCCGAGAACATCCCCGGCGGGGCATCTGGGTCCGCGGCCACCGTGGAGACGACGTAGGAGTCGGCGTGGCTGCCATTGGTCACGAAGCTCTTGGTGCCGGTGACCTCGTAGCCGCCGTCCAGGGTGGCCAGCGTCGTCTGGGGCAGCCAGAACTGCGCTCCGGTCCCCGGCTCACTGAGCGAGAGCGTGGTCAGATGCCGGCCGGCGGCGATCGGAACCAGGTAGGTGTCGCGCTGCGCGGGGGTGGCTTTGGCCGCCAGTACGGCGGCGGCGACCTGGTGCATGCCGAAGCACAACGCCGTGGAAGCGCACTGCTCGGCGATCGTCTCGCACACTTGAGCCAGCGCGCGCAGGCCGAGCCCGTGGCCGCCCACCGACCGCGGCAGCACCAGGCCGCCAAGCCCCGCGTTCATCAAGGCGCGTAGGGCGGCCTCCGGCCAGCGAGCCTCCCGGTCGGTCCGGGCCGCCTCCGGGCCGGCCACCTCGACCGCCACCGCGCGCGCCAACTCGACCGCTTCCTCGAGGGCAAAGGAGGACAGCACGCCGCGCAGTATCCTCCGGTTTCCCGAGGCGACCGAGGCGGAGGGCAAGATGTCACCCGGTCG
>JADGOU010000176.1 GCA_017882835.1 Frankiaceae bacterium
CGCCACCTTGTTCTATGGCAGCTGCTGGCTGGCGCTGGCGCTCGGCCTGGCCGTGCTGGCCCGGCTGCCGCACGTGCTCCCGGACCGACTGCGCAACTGGCGGGACGTCGCCGCCGGGCCCTTTGCCGGGGTGGTCACCACCCTGGCGCTGTCCTGGCTGGCCGCCGCGGCGTTCCTGCTGGTGGGTGCCTTGATCTACAACGGGAACTCGACGAGCACCGGGACGAGCACCGGCTCCGGGTCCTCGGTGCTGGCCGTCATCGGCGGCGTGCTGCTGCTCGCCCCCACCGTGCTGCTCGCGGTGTTCGCGTTCGCCCTCGGGGTGCCGGCCCAGGCCGGGCTGGGGGGCAGTGCGCTGTCCTCGCTGTCAGGGGCCGGCCTGGGCGGACTGGGAACCGGCGGCTCGATATCGCTGCTCGACGTCACCGACGCCGACACCCGGTTCTGGGTGGTGCCGGTGATCGCGGCGCTGGCGGTGCTGGCCGGTGGCGCGGTGACCGCCCTGCACGCCTCCGGCCCGACCCAGGCGCGCCGGCACGGCTGGCGGTTCGGCCCGGCGCTGGCCGGGCTGCTGCTCACCATCGCGGTCTCGACCGCGATCTCGGGGCAAGGCACCGGCTCGGTGCTCTCTGTCGGCGGCTCGATCAGCGCCGACGCCCACCTCAACTACGTCGCGGCGGTGCTGCTCGGCCTCCTCTGGGGGGCCGCGGGCGGCTACCTCGGTGCGATGGTGGCCCCGGCCCTGCCGGGACCGCTGATCGCCAGCGTCCGCGGCCGGGTGGCCCGGGCCAGGGCGCGCACCGCCGCCGCGACCGGCGCCGGGGGCGCGCCGGGCAGTTACCGACCGCCGCCAGGCCTGGGGACACGCCCGCCGCCGCGTCCCGCAACGGGCGGGGCGCCGACTGCCCGGAGCCAGCCCGGCGACGCGCCAGCACCCCCGGTCGCCCCTCGCGACGGCTACAGCGCAAACGGCGGGTCCGAACGCTATGGCATCCACGACACCCGGCCCATCCCGACCGGGGATGTCGGCCCCCCGTCGGGCCCCGGCCAGGTAGGTGAGCGAGGATGACCGAGCCGGCCCCGGCCGCGTTCTGTACCCACTGCGGCACCCGCCTGGAACCGGGGGTGTCCTTCTGCACCGCCTGTGGCACGGCCGCAGGCCCGGCCGAGCCGGCCACGACCACCACGCCGGCCGGGGTAGCCCCGCACCAGCCCACCGCGGCCCGGCTCGTCGAGCACCCGGCCACCGGGGAGCCCATGGTGGGGTCCCCCGACGCCGCGCCGGCAGCTCCCGGAGGCTGGACCGGCGGGCCCACCGACGGCTGGGGGGAGCCGGCCTACGCCGATGCCGTCCCGGGCGGGCGGGGTTCGCGCTCGCGGCTGGCCACCGGCGGCGTCGTGCTGTTGGTGCTTGCGGTCGTGCTGGCCGGGGTCGGATTGCTGGCCATCCGGCGGACGTCCGCGGGCAGCCCGCATGCGGCCCCCACTCCGTCGGCGGTCCAGCCCGGGCCGACCGCGAACCCGGTGCCGACCTACGACCTCCCCACCCCGTCACCAACCCCGAGTCCCAGCCCCTCCCGGGTTACCTCGCCAGACGGGCTGGTCACCTACAGTGCCGTGACCGACTCGCCGTACGCCGAAGACGTCGCCACGCTGCTGGACACCTACTTCGGGGGCATCAACGCCCGCAACTGGGACCGAGCGCTGAGCGCATACGACCCGAGCGGGCAGGCCGTTCGCCCCGGCGCCCCCGGCGCTCGGCAGCGCTTCATCGACGACGTCTCGACGAGCATCGACTCCGCCGTCACCATCTGGTCGATCTCGCCCGCCTATGACGCGGCGGTTTCCGAAGGGCTCTTAGTGCACCTAGGCATGACCAGTCACCAGGCAGCGGACAAGGGTCCCTCGCCGGGAGAAACCTGCACCAACTGGCAGCTCACCTATGAGCTGTCTCCTATGCCGGCCGGTGGCTGGTGGCTCTACTCCGCCCGGCCTTCCTCCCACACGGCGTGCTGACGCGGACCGCCCGCCCACAGCGGCACCGACCCTGCGGGAAAGCGCAGGTGGCCGCCGCACTCGGATGCCTGCTCGCCGCGCTTGGCTGCGAGGGCAATACGGCCGGTGCCGGAGCGGCTGGCCCCAGCAGCCCGCCCGCCCACGGTTCGCGACCGCCGGCGCTCAACTCCCCCGGGCGACCTACCAACTCTGCGGAACGTGACGCGCCGCTCGGCGCAGCGCTGAAGGCCGCTGACGGCCAGCTGTCCACGATGACGACCGCGCAAGAGGTCGGGCAGTTGCTGATGCCGTACTTCTACGGCGCGGCAGCCGATGCGGTCGACGCTGCGGAAGCGGCTGCGAACGTGCGCTCCTCGGGTGCCTCCACAGCCGGCGAGATGATCGCCAGATACCACCTCGGCGGAGTCATCCTCATCCAACGCCCCGACGGCCCATCGACAACCACCCACAACCTCGACGACCCCGCCCAAATCACTCGCCTGACCGCCCAACTGCAGCAAGCCGCCCACGCCGACGGTCAATACCTTCCGCTGCTGATCAGCACAGATCAGGAAGAGGGGATTGTCACCCGGATCGGCGCCCCGGCAACCCTGCTGCCGGGCAATATGGCGCTCGGCGCCGCCGCCGACCCGGCCCTGACCCAAGCCGCCGCCGCGGCCAGCGGCGGCGAGCTGGCCACTGTCGGCGTGAACATGGACATGGCTCCCGACGCCGACGTTCTCACCGCCGGACCGGCCAATACCGTCATCGGCTCGCGCAGCTTCGGCGCTGACCCGCAGCGAGTCGCCGAGCACACCAAGGCGGCCCTGATCGGCTTCCGACAGGCGGGGGTTGCCGCCGTCGTGAAGCACTTCCCGGGCCATGGTTCGGTCACTCTCGACAGCCACGACACCGCACCGGTCATCACCGGGGGGCGTGAGCTGCTAGTCAGCCGAGATCTCCCTCCCTTCCAGGCGGCCCTGTCCGCCGGCGCCGAAGCCGTGATGGTCGGCCACCTGCGGGTCGCCAGCCTCGACGCCAGCCAGCCAGCCACGTACAGCCCGGCACTGATCGACGGCTTGCTCCGACGGGAACTCGGCTTCTCGGGCGTCGTCGTCACCGACGCGCTGCGCATGGGTGGCGCCCGCGAATACCCACCAGGGGAGGCCGCGGTCCGCGCCATTCTCGCCGGCGCCGACATTCTGCTCATGCCCTCCGATCTCGCCGCGACGCAACAAGGTCTGCTTGCCGCCGTGGAGACCGGGCGACTGTCGAAGGGGCGGTTGGACGAGTCAGTACGCCGGGTGCTGCGACTCAAGGCCCGGCTGTCCGCCCAGCCACCCATCGACGCTCCCCTTGGGTCCCACCAGGCGCTCGCAAACTCCGTCGCCGTGGCGGCCGTCACGGTCGTTTCGGGGCCGTGTTCCGGCCGACTGCTTCCGCTAGGACCGGTCCGTCTCACCGGCGGCACTGACGCGGAACGCTCCGCGTTCGCGGCCGCCCTCGCCAGCCACGGAGAACCCGTCACTATGCACGGGCCGCTCATCCAGCTCGTGGACGCCTACCAGCACCCGTCGGGCGCGGCAGCGGCGGCTGTCGCCTTGGACGTTCCATGGCCGCTCGACGACATCGACGCCCCGGTTCGCCTCGCTGCGTTCAGCAACACGCCAGCGAGCCTGGCGGCTGTCGCGGCTGTTCTCGCTGGTGACCTGCCTGCTCGGGGCGTCATGCCGGTGCCCATGCAACATGGCTGCGGCTAACGCTAAGTGGACTTTCGCAGCTTCAGGCGGCGTAGGCGAGCGTGTCGAGTAGAGCCTCGGTGATTTTGGTCTTGTCGTGCGCGGTGGTGGCCGCGGCTGACAGTGCTGTAATTCGCTGGGACCACAGCAGCCGGCGTAGGGCGGCGAGCGCGTCGAGGAAGCTGGGGCTGGCCTTGCGGGGGTACCACGGCCGGGGGATCCAGGTGTCGCCACGGGGGTGCTGTCCGAGGTACCAGCACCAGGTCAGCCCGTGCAGCCACAGTGCGAGGCAGGCGGCGCGTTCGGGGCCTTGGCGTTTCCAGGATTGCGGGTTCTCACCGCCGAGGTCTTGCTTGGTGTCCCGGAAGGTGACCTCGATCGACCACCGGCCGGCGTAGCGGGAGGCGATCTCGGCGCCGATGGCGGCCGGGTCGGTGGAGAAGAAGAAGTCGTCGGGTTCGATTCCGTTCGGGTCCCGGACGATGACCAGCCGGACCGGCCGCTTGGGGCAGGCCCCGTACCACAGCACGTCGCGGACATAGACCAGTCGGGCCACCTGCTGCCCGCGCACGTCGACAGTGACGGCCTGCCAGTGCTGGGTCGCGACCTGGACGGCGAGCTCGGGCGGAGTGGGCAGCCGAGCGCCCTTGGTGCGCGGGCGGCCAGGCTTGCCGGTGCGCGGCGGGGTTGGTTCGAACAGCGCAGCGTCGCGGCGCATCCGGGAGGTGAGGTGGATGCGCGGCAGGTCGGCGCCGGCGAGTGCGGCGTAGGCTCCGTCCGCGCACACCTGGAAGGCGCGGTCGGGCAGCCAGTCGGTCAGCTCGCGCAGCATCGCTACGGCGTGTTCGACGGTGGTCGTGGAGTCTTTCTTCCGGTGCAGTCGGGCGTTGATCGGCACGGCGATCGGCATGTCGCCCCACGGTGGGCGAACCCGCAGGGTGACCACGACCAGGTTCAGCCCGGTCGCGTAGACGACCCGGCGGGCGGTGGAGCGCACCGCGTCCCGAAAGACCCCGGCCCCCTCGATCTTGCGGCCCGACTTGTGAAAGAGCGTGTCGTCGATGTCCACCGACACCACGTCCGGGCAGCACGCGCCGACCGCATGGGTGGCCAGCATCCGCCATAGTCCGCTCATCGCCCAGACCCCGTCGCGGACGAACCGGTGGTAGGCGTCGTGCGCGCGCCGTCCGGCCGGGTCGACCACGGCGATGATCGCGGTGACGGTGCGCCGTCCCGGGGCGAGCAGCCAGCCGGTGATCAGGTCGGTGAAGATGGCGAAGCTCGGTGCGCGGAAGACTCCAGCCGCACTGGTGAGCAACGCCGTGAAGGCGCTCACCGGCCCCGTCGGGCGGCGGCCCGACGGGACAGCAGCGCGGCGAGTCCAGCGTTGCCGGCCGCTTCCAGTCGCGCCCGGGCCGACCGGTAGCGCCCCACCGCCGCGGTCACCGCGGCCACCTCAGCGGCGCCCAGCATGACCGTGCGGTTGCGGCCGTCCTCGGAGTAGCTCAGCGCCGTGGACTCGTGCAGCGACTCGCCGTCGGCGCAGCGGCAGCTCGACTTGCCGCAGCGGCGGCGCTGCACGACAACCGACCCGCGGATCATCCGCGGGACCGCGTCCGTGCTGTGCTTCGCCATCACCCACATCCTCCTACCTGCACGCGGTGCGCGTGCAGGTAGATCGTCTCGTGAGCCGGCGTCAATAGCGATCAACCAGCGCGGCGTGTCGCCAAAAGGATCCCGCGGTCGTCCGACCTCATGTCACGCGAGACTGCGAAACTCCACGCTGAACAAGCGGTGCTCTATCCGGTTCCATTTCGACGTACCAGGTGGCAGGTGGGTCACCGTGATCTCCAGCCCGGTCTCGGCGGCCAGCCCGGCCAGTTCGGTCTTCCACAGCCGCAGCCGGCTGCCGTTGGACCCACCGGAATCAGCGGTGATCAGTAGTCGACCCGTGCCCGGGTAGGCGGTCCGCCCGACGGTGTCCCACCAGCGGCGGATCGACTCCACCGCGAACGCCCCGGTGTCGGCGTCGGTCCCGACATTGACCCACCCGGTGTTCGCGGTCACGTCGTACACCCCGTACGGGGTCGCCTTGCCCAGCTCCTTGTCCACGAAATCGTGAACATTCACACGCTCGGGCTTGCCTGCGGGCATCCACTCGGCCCCGCCGGTCGCGAAGTTCCCGACCAGTTCGCGTTTCTTCGCATCGACCGAGATAACCGGGTCACCGCCTGCCTGGAAGGCGCTGACCTGCGCGTTGATGTACCGGAACTGGGCATCGCGGTCGGCGATGCTGCCTGCCTTCGACGGTCTTGGCGTTGCCCTGCAAGCTGTACCCGGCCTGCTTGAGCACCCGACCCACCGTCACCGAACTCACCCCGTGCCCGGCCTTGGTCAACTCATCGGCCAGATGCACCGTCGACTTCGTGGTCCACCGCAACGCCGACTCCGGGTCCCCCCGGGTCTCCGGATCAACCAACTCCTCCAACGCTGCCACCAGATCCGGGTCGCTCACCTCCGCAGCCGGGCGGCCGGCACCTGGTGCCCGCACCCGCCCATCCGGCACCACCCCGGACTCCAGTTCATGTGCGCCCCGCGACACCGTGTCCGCCTTGGCCTTCGCCGCCGCGGCCACCACCTTCATCCCGCCGTACCCGATCGCCCGCGCCTCCGCCCCCAGCAGCAGCCGCCACGCCCGCTCATCCAGAAACGGCCTGATCTCCGCGAGCCGGGCCGCCATCCGGTCC
>JADGOU010000177.1 GCA_017882835.1 Frankiaceae bacterium
CGCGTCGCCGGCCGACGAGGCAGCTGCGCTGCTGGCAGCCGAGGTGACCGAAACGTCGGAGGCCGCTACCCCGGTCACCACCGCGCGGGGCAAGCGGTCCGCCGGAGCCGGTACGGCGCCGAAGCCTCGCCGTACCACTCGCACTCGGGCCAAGGTCCGGTCCACCACTCCCGGCAGTGCCGGACCTGCAGACAGCGGCGGCGCCGCCACGGCGTCCGGCTCTGAGTAGCGAGCGGCACTGCCCGGTGCGCGACTTCTGGAGGCAGACATGATCAACGCTGGCGTCGTGGACACGCTTATCCTCGGGCCGATCCGCGGCGTGTTCGCGCTGGTGGCGCTGGCCATGTTCGCGGTCAAGATGTGGGCGCTGGTGGACGCAGCGATCCGGCCGGCTCCGGCGTACGTCGCCGCCGGCAAGCAGACCAAGGTGTTCTGGGTAGTTGTGACCGCGGTCTCGGTGTTCCTCGGCGGCCTGAGCTTGTTCGGCATCATCGCGATGGTGGCGGCGATCGTCTACCTGGTGGACGTCCGGCCGGCGGTGCGCGGAGTGCGTCGCGGTGGCGACGCCGGTCCCTACGGCCCCTGGTAGCGACGGTCTCTGGTCGCCCAGACCAAAGCTGGTCGACAGACAAGGCTGGTCGCCGCCATCAGCTCCGCGACAGGTGGATCAGCTCGGGCGCCATGTCGTTCGCCGGCTCCTGCCCGACGTGGTCGAAGACCACGGCCTCGTCCTCGTTGCCCCGCACCCGCCGAGATGTCGCGGTTCGCTCGTAGATCTCGAGCATGCCGGGTGCGTCCGAGGCGGCCAACAACCGGCGTACGTCGGTGGCCACGGTCGTGGTCTCGCCGTCCCGGGAACCACCGGAAAGCACGACGAGGTGGTCGTCGGTCGCCATCGGTTCTCCTTGTAGTCGTGCGCATCCCACCGGCGGTCGGCGGTTAGCGTGCAACCTATGGCCGACGCCTCCGCTCGCACGACCCGACTCGAACTCGCCGACGCCACCCTGCGGGAGTGGACCGCCGTCGTCCTGGATGCCTCTCCCGACGGCGTCGTGCTGGACCGGTCCGCGTTCTACCCCGGTGGCGGTGGCCAGCCGCCCGACCAGGGTGTGCTGCTCTGGTCCGGCGGGCAGAGCCGAGTCGTCGGCGTACGGCGAGGAGACGACCTGCTGCTGCAGCTGGCCGAGGGCGACCCGGTGCCGCCGGTCGGGACGTCCGTGCGCGGCGCGGTGGCTGACGAGCGGCGCACCGCGCTGATGCGGACCCACTCCGCGCTGCACCTGCTCTCGGGCGTGGTGTACCGCGACTTCGGCGCGCTGGTCACCGGCGGCAACATGGAGCCGCTGTCGGCCCGGATGGACTTCGACCTGCCCGACGTACCGGCCGACTTCAAGAGCCGGATCGCCGAGGCGTGCGCCCGAGAGGTGGCCGCCGACCGGCGCATCGACGTCCGCGTGCTGCCGCGGGAGGCTGCCTTCGCGATCCCGGACATCATCCGAACGGCGACCGACCTGCTGCCGCCGGATCTGACCGACGTCCGGATCGTCGACATCGTCGGTCTGGACACGCAGGCCGACGGGGGTACGCACGTCGCGTCCACCCGGCAGATCGGCGGCATCGAGGTCGTCAAGGTCGAGAACAAGGGCAAGGCGAACCGGCGGCTGCGCGTCCGGCTCAGGGACTGATCTGGCCCGACTCGCCGACCTGAGCGATCATGTTCAGACGGGATGGACACGGCATGGAGATCACTCTGGTCCGCGGCGACATCACCGAGCAGGCCGTCGACGCGGTGGTCAACGCGGCCAACTCGGCGCTGCTCGGCGGCGGCGGTGTGGACGGGGCCATCCACCGGCGGGGCGGCCCGGAGGTCCTGGCGGCCTGTCGGGAGCTGCGCGCCACGACGTACCGCGATGGCCTGCCGGCGGGGCAGGCGGTGGCTACGACCGGCGGCCGGCTGCCGGCCGGGCATGTCATTCACGCGGTCGGCCCGGTGTGGAGCGGACGCGAGGACCGCTCTGCGCTGCTCGCCTCCTGCTACCGCGAGGCGCTGCGGGTGGCGGATGAGATTGGCGCGCGCACGGTGGCGTTCCCCGCGATGTCGGCCGGCGCCTTCGGTTGGCCGCTCGACGACGCCGCCCTAGTCGCTGTGACCACCGTCCGATCAACCGAGACCCGGGTGGCCGAGGCGCGCTTCGTACTGTTCTCGGCGGACGTCCACACCGCCTTCGCAACTGCCCTGCAAGCAGTGACGGGCTGAGCCCAGCGTCAGACGGACGGATTAGCCCAGCGTCAGGCGAACGGGTTGGGGTCGGCTCGTCGGTCTGGGCCCGAGCGGCGCTCGGCGGGCGTTCCGGCCGGCCGCTGGCTGACGTCGCTGCGTCGGTCCAGGGCGCTGCGGCGATCGTCGTGGGCAAACGGCGGCAACGGGATCGCGCCCGCCTCTCGGATGTAGTTGCGCCAGACGAAGGCGGTCGTCACCACCGCGGCGTACCCGGCGAGCCCGAGCGCGAGGCAGATGCCGAGGAGCCGGACGACGGGGGAGCGGAAGACGGTCACGCCGGGCACGGTACGACGACGACCGGGCATGGCGCGTGGTGGGTCACCTGGTGACTCACCGAACCCAACAGCAACCCGGAGAAGCCACCATGGCCGCGGGTACCGACGACGAGCAGGTCGGCGCCCTCCGCGACCCGGAGCAGGCCGATGGCGGGCGCGTCCTCCACCGTCTCCGCGCGGACGACCACGTCCGGCTCCGCTCCGAGCACGTCCTGAAGGGACTTGTGCAGAGCGGCCTCGGTCGCCAGCTCGATCTCCTCGAACTGCAGCTCCAGCGGCGACGCTACCGGGGCGACCATGTAGGGGTAGTGCCAGACCTGTACGGCGTGCAGGACAGCCCCGCGGTAGCGGCACTCCTGTGCCGCCCAGCGCAGGGCGGCGACCGAGCAGGCGGAGCCGTCGACCCCGACGACGATCCTGGGCTGGGGTTCGGGGGCGCTGCCCTCCTGCGTCACGACAAATGTCTCCGCTTCACTCCTGCCGCTGGCGACCGGCGGTTTCCGGCTGCGCCAGGCTTTGTGACCACCGTAGCGCTCCCTCGAGCGGGTCAGCGGGGGTCATTCGGTCCCGCCGGCAGGGTCGATGGCCTCTGCGGTGGCCGGCTGGGAGCGCCTACCGTCAACATGGGCGACCAGCCCGTGTGCGCTGGCCGGTCGAGGGAGGCACGTCGTGAAGGCCGAAAGCATCATGACGTCTCCAGTGATCACTGTGCGGCCGTCGATCAGCATCAAGCAGGCCGGTCGGGTGCTGATCGACAATGAGATCAGTGCGGCCCCGGTTGTCGACGACACCGGCCGGCTGGTCGGCATCGTCACCGAGGCCGATGTCATGCGGCTGGAGACCGAGGACGACCCGCGAGACCGGGTCCGCCGCAGCGAGGCGGCCGACCCCTACGTCCCGGTGACCGTCGGCGAGATCATGTCGCGGAACGTGCTCGCCGTGCAGCCGGAGACCGACGCTGGCGAGATCGCCCGGCTGATGCTCGAGCAGCAGGTCAAGTGCGTGCCGATCGTGCGCGGCGACAAGGTGGTCGGGGTGGTCAGCCGACGCGACCTGCTGCGCGCGCTGGTACGTCGGGACCAGGACATCCGGGCCGATCTGGAGTCGCTGCTGCTGGAGGAGCCGGAGACCTACGGCCGCTGGTCGGTCGAGGTCGAGGACGGGGTGGTCACCCTGGTCGGCCCGCCGGACCGCTTCCGCCGTCGGCTCGCCGGCATCGTCTCGCACACCGTGCCCGGGGTGCTGGGCGTGCGCTTTCGGGCGGCCGGGCACGCGATGCCCAGCGTGCGGGTCGGACCGGACGGGGAGCCGCAGGCCAGCTGACGGCGCGGCCGCGTTGTCGGCCGGCTCAGAAGCGAACGGTCCGCGCCCAGAGTTCGAGCAGGCTGGCGTCGCCGTACACGTCGAGTCCGTGAGCGTCGCGGCGGTTCCACAGCAGTAGGAGCAGGTCGGCTGCCGGGCCGCGGACGGCGACGTCCCCCGTGCCGTGCTCATGGGTGAGGTGCACCGAGTCGGGATGCAGGCGGACCAGCCACTCGCCGGTCGGGTCGGCTTGGTCTAGGTCGTCTAGGTCCGTGGCGTGCAGGTGCGTGGTGTCCAGGTCCGTGGCGTGCAGGTGCAGCGTGCCGGTCAGGCCGTCGACCGGACGGGCCGCCTGCAGCCGGGGAAGGAAGATCTCGAAGACCTCGCTCACCCCGTCGCCGGCCAGCCCTGGTGAGATGGGCGCGGGCGTGCCGGCGGCGGATTGGGCGTCCCAGCGGTGCACGACGGTCTCCTGCGCCATCCGCCGGCCCCAGAAGGCAGCGGTCTGCGGGCGGGCTGACCAGTTCCACACCGGCTCGGCCGGGTCAATGGCCTCCAGTGCATCGATGAGCGTGGCCAGCCCGGCGGCGTACCAGGTCAGCACGTCCTCGTCGGGCGCGGGTTTGGCCGGGCGGCCCTCCGGCGGCCCGGTACGCCGTTCCGCCACGATGCCGGCGGCGTAGCGGTGTACCCGGCCGGTGTGCGCCACCAGCCGGCGGACGTCCCAGCCGGGGCAGGTCGGCACCGGGGCGGTGAGGTGTTGGCGGGCCGCATCGGCCAGCGCCGCACCTTCGGTGCGCAGGGCGGCGAGGTGCTCGGCGTACGTCGGAGTCACGGTCAGGTCACATCCCGGCGGTCAGGTCGAGGTCGTCCGGCGGCGCCGTCGGGGTCTTCCACCCGATGAACGGCTTGCCGAAGACCACGTGGTAGTGGTTGGCGCGCTCGACCATGGTGGCGTAGGCGGTCGTGAAGGCGGCGGCGTCGCCAGCCTTGATGGCCGCTTTGAGTGGGGAGCAGTCGTCCTCGACGTACGTCGTCATCTCGGGGTCGTACTTCGGTCGGCTCTGCACGCACAGCCGCAGCTGCTTGAGGACGGACTTGTAGAAGTACTCCGCCAGCGGCCAGTTGCCGGCGCGGCCGGCGTGGTAAAGCCGCTGCATTCGCGGGGTCAGCTCGGCCATCAGCCGGTCCATGCCCGGCTGCATGAGCGCCAGCTCGTCGATCGTCAGCTCGCGCTTGCCGTTGGAGACGACGTGGGTGTGCTCGGCGGGGTCGGACATGTGCCCAGTGTGCCCGCTCAGGGGAATTGGCCGGATCGGCGCTTGACGGCGCAACCGACGGCGCAACCGACGCCGCAACCGACGGAGTTGTGCGGCAGAACGAGCCGCCGGCGGCTCATTTCGTCGCACAAGTCGGCGGCGGCTCACTTCGATCTTCCTTGTCGTGCGGGACCACTGAAGTTCCGGTGCGGGCTCGACCTCACATCCGGCGGGTCTGGCACGTTTACTCGATGTGAGCCGCGAACCCTTCGAGCTGGTCGTGCAGCGGCACGGTCCAACTGTGCTGCGGGTCTGCCGCGCCGTCGTCGGACCGGACGCCGCCGAGGACGCGTGGTCGGAGACGTTCCTGGCCGCGCTACGGGCCTACCCGGCGCTGCGGTCCGACAGCAACGTCGAGGCGTGGCTGGTCACCATCGCCCATCGCAGGGCTCTCGACCAGGCACGGGCTCGGGCTCGCCGCGCCGTACCGACCGATGACCTGCCGGAGCAGGAGGCGTCCGCCGGCGCTCCCGCCGAGTGGGAGTCCGACCTCGCCGCCGCGCTGGCGGAGCTGCCGCTCAAGCAGCGCCAGACCGTCGCTTACCACTATCTCGCCGGTCTGCCGTACGCCGATGTGGCGCGCGTTCTCGGCGGCACCGCGGACGCCGCCCGCCGAGCGGGCGCCGACGGCATCGCCGCCCTCCGCAGAACCATGCGCAACCCCTCGCTGGACCGAAGCGCCGAAGGAGATGCCTCATGACAGCCACCGAGCACCCGCTCGCCGAGGAAGACCTGTTCGCGACGCTGCCCGAGGTCGACGCCGACGCCCAGGCCCGGCTGCATGCCCGACTGGTGGCGACGGCCAGCGACGCCGGCGTGCTCGACGTCGCCTACCGAACCATCGATACGCCCCTGGGAGTCCTGCTGCTGGCGGCCACCGAGCAAGGCCTGGTCCGGGTGGCATACGCCTGCGAGGACCACGACGGGGTCTTGGAGCGGCTGGCCAGCCGGGTGAGCCCCCGAGTGCTGCACGCGCCGGCTCGCCTGGACCTCGCCGCCCGCGAGATCGAGGAGTACTTCGCCGGCCGGCGCCAGCAGTTCGACCTGCCGCTGGACTTCCGGCTGTCCCGGGGCTTCCGTCGTACCGTGCTGTCTCATCTGCGCGACATCGCGTACGGCCGGACCGCTAGCTACGCAGCCCTGGCGGCGGCCGCCGGCAACCCGAGAGCCGTTCGGGCCGCCGGTACGGCGTGTGCGACCAACCCGCTGCCGGTCGTGGTGCCGTGCCACCGGGTGGTGCGCAGCGACGGGACGGTCGGGCAGTACG